>JABLXR010000014.1 GCA_013178015.1 Anaerolineae bacterium | reverse complement strand
CAGTGTTGGTGAACCCAGAACAGAGGAGTTCGCGCCCCCAGGCGCGACTTAGGGACGCGCGCACTCCTCATCATGGACAGCTGGTGAGTCTGGAGTCAGGGGGGGCATTGCGTAGCGAGGCATGGGTTTGGCGTGGGGGCAGCAACCTGGCCCTCGAGCCCTGGGAGGTGGCGGATCCGGGGCCGGGCCAGGCGCTCCTGGCCGTCCGAGCCGCCGGCATCTGCAGCACCGATCTGCACGTGCTGGAGGGCAGCGTGTCCTTCGTGCAGCCCCCGCACGTGATGGGACACGAGGGCGCGGGCGAGGTAGTGGCCGTCGGGCCCGGCGTGCCCGAGAGCCTAGTCGGCGGGCGCTTCGCGGTGGACACCGTGATCGGGTGTGGGCAGTGCCGTTTCTGCCAGAGCGGACGCAAGCACCTCTGCCGCGAGGTGCAGGAGATCGGGCAGACTATCCCCGGCATGTGGGCCCGGCACTGCCTGGTGCCGGCCCGCAACCTGGTTCCCATCGCCGACACTGTGTCCTTCGCCGCCGCCACCCAGATGGAGACCGTTCACTGCGTCCTGGGAGGAGTGGACAGGCTGCACTTGCTGGCCGGGGAAACGGCCATCGTCCTGGGCTGCGGCATCACCGGCATCCTTTTCGCTCGCCTGCTGCGGCTGCAGGGGGCCGCCGAGGTGGTGGTGACGGGCACCCGACCCCGCCGCCTGGCCATGGCGCGGGAGTATGGAGCCAGCCTGACCATCAACGTCCGTCAGGAGGGCCCGGCCGAGGTACTAGCCGGTCGGCGTTTCGACGCCGTGGTAGAGACGATCGGCAGCAAGGAGAGCATCGCCACCGCGGGCAGGCTGGCCGACAACGGCGGTAGGGTGCTCCTGTTCGGCATACCGGCCGGACATCGGGCCGAGATAGACGTGCTGGACGCCATCTGGCGCCAGGTGACCTACATGCCCACCGGCAACGCTCCCCAGACCTGGCCCCGAGTGGCTGCCCTGGTGAACGGCGGGTTGGTTGACCTGGAGCCCTTGACGGACTGCCGATTCGCCTTCGAGGAGCTGGACCAAGCGGTACGTGCCGCCCGAGAGCAGCGAGATACCTGCATCAAGGCGGTGGTCGAGAGCGACCGATCCTGAGCCCGCCTACGTGCCGCCGCACGGCGGGGCCCTACTTGTAGGGGCGAACCTTGTGTTCGCCCGAAGGCCGGCAGACGAGCGAACACGAGGCCAGGAGTTGATACCGGGAGGAGACATGGGAGAACGAGAGGACATACTCGCGGGGCTGGAGAAAGGCGTCATCGAGGGCGAGCCAGAGAAGGTGGTGGAGCTGGCGCAGAGGGCCCTGGCCGCCGGCATTGACCCCCTCGACGCCATCAACCAGGGCCTCATCCCCGGGATCACCGAGGTCGGCAGGCGCTTCGAGTGCAAGGACTACTTCCTGCCTGAGCTGATGATGGCGGCCGATGCCATGAAGAAGGGCGTAACCATCTTGGAGAAGGAGATCGCCGCCGGGGGCCGCAAGCGAGAGAGTCTGGCCACGGTGGCCCTGGGCACCGTCAAGGGTGACATCCACGACATCGGCAAGTCCATCGTGGGCACGCTCCTCAGTGCCCACGGCTTCGACGTCATTGACCTGGGTGTAGACGTACCTGCGGAGCGCTTCCTCGAGGGCGTCACCGACCGTGGGGCCGGGGTAGTGGCCATGTCCGCCCTTCTTCCCACCACCATGCCCTACATGCAGCGGGTGATCCAGGAGTTGGAGACGCGGGGCCTGCGGGACAAGGTGAAGGTGATAGTGGGCGGTGCTCCGGTCACACCCGAGTACGCCAGGCAGATCGGGGCCGACGGTTACGGCGACGATGCGGTGGCTGCCGTGCGGGTGCTGCGAGGGCTAGTGACTAGTGGACAGTGAATAGCGGACAGTTCTGGCAACATGCATCACTCACCGCTCAACACCTGCTTTCCACTATCCACTCCCCAGGAGGATGTGAATGCCCAGACGAGGGTTGAAGAGCAACTGGCTGAAGTTCATCAAGGACGACGACCTGGAGCAGATCCGCTTCGCCATAGTGGAAGTGCTGGCCGAGGTGGGAGTGCTCATGGAGTACCGCCCGGCGCTGGAGATACTGGCCGACCACGGGGCCCGGGTGGACTGGGACACTAGCGTGGTCAAGATACCGGAGGACTTGCTGGAGCGGGCCCTGCTGACCGCGCCCAGCCGGTTCACTCTCTACGGCAAGACGCCTGAGTACGACGTCAAGGTGGACCTGGACCGCGTCTACACTATCGGCGGATCCTGCGCCCTCTCCGTGCTGGACCTCGACGGGAAGCACCGCCTGGCGGTGCGCCAGGACCTGGTGGATCTCACCCGCCTGCTGGAGGAGATGCCCAACCTGGACATCATGCACCAGATCGTGGTGCCCAGCGACGTGCCCGAGCTGGGGTACGAGCTCATCAACTTCGCCACCTGCTACTCCGTCAGCAAGCGCAACTACTACTCCCAGGCCCAGAGTGCGGAGTCCGTGCGCGACCAGGTCCGGATGGCGGCTGTCTTTCAGGGCAGCGAGGAGGAGGCCCTTCGCCGCCCCACCTTCACCGAAGTGGTCTGCATGGTCAGCCCCTGCAAGCACGAGAAACAGAACTCCGAAGTGCTGATGGAGTCGGCCCGGCACGGCATCCCCCTCTACATCGAGGTGGATGCCCTGTGCGGGGCTACCACTCCCGCGCCCATCGCCGGCACCCTGGTGGAGCAGGGAGCCAACGTGCTCGCCGGTGTGGTTCTGGCCCAGTTGGTGAATCCGGGCACGCCCTGCATCTTCTCCATCGCTTCCGGCATCATAGACATGGCCAACGGCGCCTACTCCGGCGCCGCCCCGGAGACCACACTCATCCACGCCGCCACCGCTCAGGTGGCCAGGCGGTTCGGGCTGCCCTACCAGGGTGGCACCGGCATTGATGCCAAGCTGCCCGACGCTCAGGCCGGGTACGAGCGGGCTCTTCAGGTGCTAACGAACATTCTGGCCGGCACCAACTTCGTGCACCTCTCCTACGGCATGATGGAGCAGATGCTCCTGGCCAGCTACGAACAGGTGGTGATAGACGAGGAGATCATCGCCGCCGCCTTCCGCATCGCTCGCGGCTTCGAGGTCAACGACTATACCCTGAGCGTGGACCTGCTGGCCCGGGTGGGGCCTCTGGGGGGCCACTTCCTCACTCAGCGTGAGACGCGCGACTTCTACCGCCAGGACCGCTGGGTGCCTCACATCACCGACCGCAACACCTGGGACACGTGGCAGGCTGCCGGCGGCAAGGACATGCGCCAGGCCGCCAACGAGCGCGCCCGCGCCCTGCTGGCGGAGGAGAAGCCCTGGGCGGTTACACACGAGCAGGCGGCCGAAATCGAGCGCCTGGCTCAAGAAGGCGTAAGGAAGGCTCAGGAGCGGAAGGAGAGGATGTAGGGCGGACGCGGGGCCCTCATCCCCGGACTGGGCACACAGACAGCGATCCCTTAGCGGAGGTTTCCCTTAATGCACGAACCCAACGAGGTGCTGGTCCACCGCGATTGGAGACGGCAGTTCCCCAAGGTGGCGCGGGCCGAGGGCATATACGTCTACGACGAGGATGGCCGCCGGTACATTGATGGCTCCGGGGGCTCCTCGGTGGTGGTCAGCGTGGGCCACGGTGTCCGCGAGGTCTGGGAGGCCGTGGCCAGGCAGGCGGAGCGGTTCTGGTTCTATCCCGCTCACGTGTTCTCCAACGACCAGGCTCTGGCCCTGAGCGACCTGATAGCGGACCTGGCCCCCGGGGAGATGAGGAACGCCTGCAAGGTGTGGCTGACTTGCACCGGCACCGACGCCGTGGACGATGCCGTCCGCCTCGCCCGCCAGCACTTCGTCGAGCGGGGCGAGCCCTCACGGTACCTGGTCATCAGCCGCTGGCAGTCCTTCCACGGCAACAACATCGCCGTAGCCGGTTTCTCGGGGCTGACCACACGCCGCCGCATGTTCTCCCCCATGTTCGTCCACATGCCCCACATCCCCCCCGCTTACTGCTATCGGTGCCCGTACGAGAAGACGCATCCCGAGTGCGGTCTCCTCTGTGCCCGCGCCTTGGAAAAGGAGATACGACAGCAGGGCCCCGAGAACGTGGCCGCCTTCATCGCCGAGCCGGTGGTGGGTGCCGCCCTGGGAGCGGTTCCGGCGCCGCCTGGCTACTTCCAGGTGGTACGGGAGATCTGCGATCGCTACGGGGTCCTGCTCATCGCCGACGAGGTGATGACCGGGTGGGGCCGTACCGGCACCATGTTCGGGCTGGACCACTGGGGCGTCACCCCCGACATCATCGCCACCGCTAAGGGCATCTCCTCCGGCTATGCCCCCATCGCGGCGGTGATCGCTCGGAACAGTGTGTGGCAGCCCCTGCAGGACAACGCCTCCGTCTTTCGCGCCGGCCACACCCTCAATGCCAACCCCATCTCCTGCGCCGCCAGCAATGCTGTGCTCCGCTATCTCCTGGACCACGATCTTCCGGCCCGAACCAGGGACACGGGCGGCTACTTCCTGGGCCAGCTCGAGGGCCTCTTGGAGCATAGCATCGTCGGCGACGTGCGCGGCAAGGGGCTGATGCTGGGGCTGGAGCTGGTGCAGGACAAGCAGAGCAGGCAGCCCTTCCCCCCCGCCCTGGGCCTGAGCCGGATGGTGGAAGAGGAGGCCTTCCGCCGGGGCTTGATCGTCTACTCCTGCACCGGCTCGGTGGATGGCGACGCGGGGGACATGATCCTCATGGCGCCGCCCCTGATCATCACCAGGGAACAAGTGGACGAGTTCATGGTCATCCTGCATGATGCCATCGCCGCCGTCACCGAGGTAATCGGACGCTGATCCCGCTGGCGTCACGCTGATCTCCGCTGCTCTAGCGTCACTATCTCCTGCGATCAGCGTGGTTCAGCGCAGCGAGAGAGTGCCACTGGGCCAGGCGGGAGTTCCTACCACGAAGCGCAGACCTGACTGGAGACTACACACACCATGAGAGTCGGGATCGTAACCGTATCCGACGGGCGTGAGCGTGTTCATCAGGGGCTCTTGCCCGTCATCGCCGCTCACGTGCAGCGGCTGGCAGCCTTTCTGACCTCCGAGTGCGGCGCGGAAGTGCTGCGAAGCGAGCCGATCCACTCTCCCGAGGAAGCGCGGGCCGTCGCGGCTGAGCTGCGAGCCCAGAGAGCGCAGGCGCTCACAGTCTGTCAGCCCGTGTTCGGATTCCCACACAACGCCGTCTCTCTCGTGCGCGATCTGGGGCTCCCCACCCTGCTCTTTGCGCCCTGGGAGCCCGAGTATCCGGCTCTGGTGGGGCTCCTCACCATCGGTGGCGGACTGACCCAGATCGGCGTGCCCCACGGCCGTATCTGGGGGAAGCTCGAGGACCCGGAGGTGCAGCGGCGGATACTGGCGTTCTGCCGTGGCGCCGGGGCGGTGACGGCCCTGCGCGGGAGGGTGGTGGGCCAGTTGGGCGGACGGAGCATGGGGCTCTACACCACTGCCGCCGACGGTGCCGCCTGGCAGTCCCAGTTCGGAGTGGACCTCGATCACGCCGACCAGATCGAGATCGTGCGCCGCGCCCGGCTGGTACCGGATGAGGCGGTGAAGGCCGGCCTGGACTGGCTGCACGCGCACGTGCAGATCCTGCACGACGGGAAGCAGTTGACCCCAGGGAAACTGGCCACGCAGGTGCGGCACTACCTGGCCACCAAGCAAATCGTTCGCGAACTCGGCTGGGACGCAGTGGCCCTCAAGTGTCACTACGAGATGAGCGAGTTCCAGGTGACCCAGTGCCTGACCGCCGCCCTCATGAACGATCCCTACGACTGGGAGGGAGAGAAGGAACCCATTCCCACCTCCTGTGAGGCGGATGCCGACGGCGCCCTGACCATGCTGGTGATGAAGCTGGTCTCCAGCCTGCCCACCGCCCTTCTGGACCTGCGTTTCTACGACGCCTCGCGAGCAGTGTACGTGCTATCGAATTGCGGGGCGGCACCCACCTGCTTCGCCTGCACCGGTGGCAGCATGGAGGCCTGCCTGGGCCGCACCGCGTTCACCCCATGCACGGCCAAGTACCTCGGAGGGGGAGCCCATGTGTGCCTGGTCTTCGACTCCGGTCCTGTGACCCTGGCCCGCCTGACTCGCGATCCCCAGGGCTATCGCATGCTGATCGCCGGCGGGGAGGCCATGAACCTTCCCCTGGGGGAGGTGGAAGGCAGCTCGACGGTATGGCCTCATGCCTTCCTGCAGCTGAGCGTGGAGCCGCAGGATCTGCTGCCGGTGTTGCACGCCAACCACGTACACCTGGTGCGGGGCGACCTGCGAGTCGAGTTGGAGGAGTTCTCTCGCTTCAGCGGCATCCGCGCCACTGTGCTCTAGGACGTCCTTCCATGCAGCTACAGCCGGGGGACCTTCCCCAGAGTGAGGTCAGATGGCCAAGACGCTGGCGATGATACACACCGTGGCCGGCATCGTGCCCTCGTTCGCCGCCCTCGCCGGCGAGCTTCTGCCCCACATCTCCGTCTTTCACCTGGTGGACGAGGGGCTCCTCTCCCGCATCATCGCCGAGGGCCGGGTCACGTCCACTATGTGCCTACGAGTGGTGGAGTTGGCCGCCAATGCCCAGGCGGACGGAGCCAACGCCATCCTCCTCACCTGCTCCGCCATGAGCCCTGCCGTGGATCTAGCGGCGCCGCTGCTCGACATCCCCATGCTCAAAGTGGATGAACCCATGGTGGATCGTGCCCTCCAGGTAGGCAGCCGCATCGGAGTGTTCGCCACCGTGGCCGCCACCCTCCAGTCGGTCGGCGACCTGGTGCGGCAACGAGCCCAGGCCCTGGGTCGTCCGGTGAAAGTGGTGGCTTCCCTGCAAGCCGATGCTATGGCCGCTGCCCGGGAGGGCCGCCAAGATGAGCACGACCGGGCAGTACGAGCGGCGGTCGCCAGGCTGGCAGCCCAGAGCGACGTCATCGTCATGGCCCAGGCTTCGGCAGCCCAGGCCCTGCTCGCAGAGGACCTTAGAGCCCTGCCCGTGCCCGTCCTGACCAGCCCGCGGCTGGCGCTGTCTCGAGTGAGGCAACTCCTGACCGGAGAGCCGGGCGAACCGGACTGACGGAGCTGTGTCCCCGGCGCCCGCGGGAGAGGACGAAGCGCGGCCGGCGGCGCGCGGCGGCGACCCCCGAGGAGGTCACCGACGAGGGGCCACACCCCTGAGCTCCGCACCCTGGGCCACAGGCGCCGGCCATGGCGCCCGGTCGCGCGTGCTCCCGGCGGTCGCCGGTGGAGGCATTCCCATCACCGCTCTTCCGCCGGCGCCAGAACCAGCTCGGTGCGGGTGATCCGGGCCGCCGCTGGGTCGTACCCCAGGGCGCGCAGGAGGTCGTCCGGCCTGCCGGTGCCTTGAGGATCGTGCCGGAGGCGAGCCAGTAGGCAGGGATCTGGTTCGCCCCGATACTCGAGCTCAAGCACCAGCGGCCGCAGGTCGTACTCGCGCACCCGGTCCCCGCGGTCGGTCCGCACCGGGATCGAGGGGGCCGCCAGGAGCGCTGCGATGGCCCCGCGGACGGTTCCTTCAGTGGCTTCTTCCAGTTCGATCTCGTACCGGGCCTCCCGCATACGGGCCGGCAGTGACCGTCGCCGGCCCGGTACAGCAGTCACCTCCTCTACTTCCAGGCCGGGCACGGCCTGAGCCCGGAGCGCCTGTAGGACGGTTTCCTCCGGCACCAACCCCCCCAAAGCGGCCTCTAGCAGATCCCCCCGAGACAACACCCCTACCGGGAGGGGCGCGGCAAAGGTGATCAGGGGCCGAGGGTTGAACCCCTGGGAGTAGGCTATCGGCAGGCGGGCGCGCCGGAACATCCGCTCCCAGACCCGCATCAGGTCCAGGTGGGAGATGAACCTGATGGCGTGCCCGCGTCCGAATCGGATCTCGTAGCGATGCCTGTCCTCCATCATCACTCCCAGCAGGCCACTCCGTAACGACCGGAGACCCCGCAGGCGGAGCAGGCCTCGAAGCAGTCGGGAGTGCGCTCCGCGCCCAGGGCCCGGCGGCACTCGCGCTCCAAGAAGGAGCGCCTGACGCCGGTGTCTACGTGATCCCAGGGCAGAGCCTGCCCCATGTCGTAGCCGTTGCGAGCGAACCGGTCGCCATCTACGCCAGTCTCCTTGAGAGCGCGCCGCCAAGCTTCCGGGCGGAAGTGCTCCTCCCAAGGGTCGAACCGTGCCCCCAGCTCCCAGGCGCGTCGGATCACCGGGCCCAGGCGCCGGTCGCCCCGGGCCAGCAGCGCCTCCACGTAGGTGGCGCGGACGTCGTGCCAGGCCAGCTCCAGCCCCTGCCCGCGCATACCTCGGCGCAGGATGCCTTGGCGTCGCTCTAGGTCGTCATCGCTCACCAGCGGAGCCCACTGGAAGGGAGTGTGCGGTTTGGGGATGAAGGTGCTCACGCTGACCGACACCCGCGCCCGGCGGCCGTGATGCCGGCGACCGATGGCCAGCACCTCCCGCGCTAGCCGGGCGATGCCCTCTACGTCCTCATCGGTCTCGGTGGGCAGCCCCACCATGAAGTACAGCTTGATCCGCTGCCAGCCGTGGCTGAAGGCGGCTTCCGCCGCCTCTCTCAGGTTATCCTCGGTCACGTTCTTGTTGATGACGTCCCGAAGCCGCTGCGTTCCTGCCTCGGGGGCGAAGGTCAGCCCCGTGCGCCGCCGCCGCTGCACCATGTCGGCCAGCTTCACCGAGAAGGAATCCAGCCGCAGTGAGGGAAGAGAGATCGCCACTTCCTCTCCGAAGCGGGCTATGAGCCTCTCCAGCAGCTGCTCTATGGGCCGGTAGTCGCAGGTACTGAGGGACAGCAGTCCCAGTTCGTCATACCCGGTGCTGGCTATGATGCGTGCCGCGGCTTCCTCTACTTCGGCCACCGGCCGCTCCCGAACCGGCCGGTAGATGATCCCTGCCTGACAGAAACGGCATCCCCGACCGCACCCCCGGCGGACCTCCACCATCGCCCGGTCGTGCACCGTCTCCAAGTAGGGTACCACGGGGCGCGTCGGGGGAGGAGGTAGGGGGCGCACCACCCTAGCGGTCACTCTGTCGGGGGCCTCGGGGGCGACAGCTTCCAGCCCCTGGTAGCACCCCGTTTCGTCATATCGGGGGCGGTACAGCTCCGGCACGTACACCCCAGCGAGCGTTGCAGCCGCCCGTAGGAACCGGGCACGGTGGGCCCGGCTGCCGGGTTCGGCCACCGGGCTGCGGCCGAAGTCCCGGTAGAGCTCTCCCAGTTCCAGCAGCGCTTCCTCGCCGTCCCCGATCACTACCAGGTCGAAGAAGTCCGCCATCGGCTCCGGGTTGTAGCAGGCGCTGCCGCCCGCTATCACCAGCGGCATGGTGTCGTCCCGCTCCGACGCCAGCAGCGGCAGCCCCGCCAGGTCCAGCATCTCCAGAACGGTGGTGAAGTTGAGCTCGTAGCCCAGGGAGAAGCCCACCACGTCGAAATCCGTCAGCGGCCGGCGGCTCTCCAGGGAGTAGAGAGGCACTCCCTGAGCCCGCATGGCCGCCGCCATATCAGGCCAGGGCGCGTACGTCCGCTCCGCCAGCATGTCCTCCCGAGCGTTGACCAGGTCGTAGAGCACCATCAATCCCAAGTTGGACATACCGATCTCGTAGACGTCGGGGAAGGCGAGCACCATCCGGACGCGCGCCCCTTCCCAGGGCTTCACCACGCTGTTCCATTCGGCGCCGGTATAGCGGGCCGGCTTCTCCACGCCGGCCAGCATGCGGTCCAGCACTTCACGAGAAAGCACCGCGCTCATGGGCTCCCCTGCACCAACTGGATCCCCAGGCGTCGCCGCCGCGGGCCATCGAACTCGGCCAGGAAGATGCCCTGCCAGGTGCCTAGCACCAGCCTCCCACCCCGCACCGGCACGGAGACGCTCGATCCCAGTAGGCTGGCCTTGATGTGAGCCGCCGAGTTGCCCTCGCTATGGGCGTACCGACCGTCCCAAGGCACCAGCCGGTCCAGGTGGGCCAGCAAGTCACGGCCGACGCTCGGATCGGCATTCTCGTTGACAGTTATCCCGGCCGTGGTATGGAGGACGAACACATGGCACACACCGTCCCGCTCGCTCCCTTCCTCCGCGAGCACCTCCGCTACCTGACGAGTGACATCCACCAGCTGGCTGCGCGCGGTCGTCTCCACCTCGATGATGCGCATGCCGAACTCTCCTGCTCGCTTTCACCACAAAAAGGGGCGAGAACCCTCGCCCCCACTCGTCCATCTTCCCGCCTCCGGACAAGTCCGGCACCTCCTGACCATTATAGCACATCGCTCACCCTTGTGGCCGCGCGCCTGCCTCCTGCTTAAGGCCTTCTCAGAGCCCAGCCAGTGCTGGGCGAGCTGCCATCTGGCGTGGGCCAGGTACCACCACCGGCCAGCCAGCAGGCAGGGAACAGAGGCGATGCAGCGTCCGATAGCGCCCAGCCTGGCTCCGATAGGCATCTCTGGTGGCCTGCCGCAGCACTTCGATAACGCCCTAGCCTCCTGCTGCCAAAGGCCGTTTGACCAGTGGGACGGCACGGGGCTAGAATGGCGTGCGCTCAGACGGGGGGCCGTCCCGCGCCCTCCGGGGGAGGCAGGTATGGTTGAAGGGCTGCTACCGGAGATTCACTGGCTGGGGCACGCCACATTCCGGATTGAGATAGACCACAAGGTGCTCTACTTCGATCCCTGGGAGATCAAGCCAGGAGCACCCAAGGCCGACCTGATTCTGATCACCCATGCCCACCACGACCACTGCTCCGCCGAGGACGTGGAGCGCGTCGCCAAACCGGATACCATCGTGGTGGCCCCTCGGCCCTGCCTGGACAAGCTCGGCCGCGATCCCGAGCGCGTGCGGGCCGTGAAGGTGGGAGACCGTCTCACCGTTCTGGGCCTGGAGGTCCAGGTGGTGGCCGCCTACAATGTAGGCAAGAGCTTCCATCCGGAATCCCCCGATAGCGTGGGGTACATAGTCACCCTCGACGGAGTGCGAGTCTACCACGCCGGTGACACTGATCTCATCCCCGAGATGGCCGGCCTGGCGGTGGACGTCGCCTTGCTGCCCATAGGCGGCACCTACACCATGAACGTCCAGGAGGCGGCGGCCGCCGTTCACCGACTCAAGCCGCGCATCGTGGTACCCATGCACTACGGGCGCGTCGTCGGGGAGCTGGACGACGCCCATCGCTTCGCGGAACTGGTCGAGGACGCGGAGGTGGCGGTCCTACCGGAGGAGGACTGAGCCAGTCAGCTATCCAGGAGGCTGCGGACCCTTTGGGTGAGACTGTCCAGGGTGAAGGGTTTCCACAGTAGGGGGAAGCCCTGCAGGTCCTCGCCATCGTGGCCACTAGCGTAGCCCGACATGAGCAGCACTCGCATTCCCGGGTAACGGTCCCGCAGGGCCAGCGCCAGTTCCACGCCACTCATCCCCGGCATGACCACATCCGTCAGGAGCAGATCGGGCGGCTGTCCCCTGGACTCCACCAGCTCCAGGGCCTCGTCTCCCCGAGTCGCCGTCCAAAGGGTGTAGCCCTGGGAAGCCAGCATCTTCTCGGTCAGCTGACGCACACTGGGCTCGTCTTCCGCCAGCAGTATCACCTCGTGACCTTGAGGCACTCCGGTTCCGGTCGCCGCCCCTCGATCCGTCCTCACCTCGGGCTCGGCCTGGCTCCGGAGATAGACCTCGAAGCAGGTGCCACGCCCTTCTTCTGATCGGAAGAGCACCGCACCCCGGTAGCTGCGGACGATGCTCTGCACCACCGCCAGCCCCAGACCGCGCCCCCCGGCGGCACCCTTGGTAGTGAAGAAGGGCTCGAACACGTGTTCCCGGACCCCAGGGCCAATGCCAGTCCCAGTATCGGCCACCCTGAGCACCACCACCGCACCTTGACTCAGGGCTGGCTCGATGCGCACCGCCTCGGCCGGAGGCTGACAGACACATCCCTCAATCAGGAGTCGCCCGCCGTCGGGCATGGCCTCTGTCGCGTTCAGCACCAGGTTCAGCAGCACCTGCTTGAGCTCTCCGGCGCCCACCAGCGCCGGAGGCAGCTCGGGCGCCACCGCCGTCTCGAGCTCTACCTGAGTGCCCGCCATCTCCTTCAGCACTGGTAGGAGATCGTCCAGCACCTCGTGTACTCGGGTGGGCCCTTCGCCTCCCGGGTGGCCCCGCCCCAGGAAGAGAAGCTGGCGGCTCACCCGAGCCCCTCGGTTGGCCGCCGCCTTGACTTCCTCGATGTCCGGGCGCGCCGGATGTCCTGCCCCCAGCTCCAGCAGAGCCAGCTCTGAGGACCCGATGATGGCAGTCAAGATGTTGTTGAAGATGTGGGCTACTCCCCCGGCCAGGCGCCCCATCATCTGCGCCTTCTGCGCCTCCGCCAAGCGAGCCTGGATCTCCCGCTCTCTGGTGATGTCAACCCCAACGCTGACAAGCCCCGAAACCGTCCCCTCCGAGTCCCTCAGAGGCGCCTTTACTATTCGGAAGACGTGTCGCTGGCCTTCCAGCTCAGCGAACTCCTCAAACTGCAGAGTCTGCCCGCTTTCGATGGTCTGGCGGTCGTGGTCGGTGCATACTCGGGCCAGGTCTTCCGGGAGGATCTCATCATCTGTCTTCCCAATGAGCTCCTCCGGCCGGCACCCTATGAGCCGCGTCAGCGCTGCATTGACCAGGCGATAGCGCAGGTCGGCGTCCTTCACCCCAGCCGGAGCCGGCAATGCGTCCACAAAGGCTCGCAGCTCCTCCAGCCTGGCCCGAGCCTCTTTCTCTGCTCGCTCTCTCGCCTCCACAGCGCGGCTGATGGCCATCACCGCCATCTGCTGTTCCTGGAACTCGCCTCGGGGCGGTTCCCATCTTCCCGTGGTAGCGTAGGCATCCAGGGCTCGCAACACCTCTCGGAAGGGCTGCATGAGCTGGACGTAGGTGCTGGTGAAAGCCAGGGTCTGTGCCCCGGCCACCAGAAGCACGCTGGCCAGGAGGATGATCGCGCCGGCCCGGAGCGGGGCGCCGATGCCGCCCGTGGGGAGGTCGAAGGAAAGCAGCCCGGGATCTCCTACACTGCCCGGCACTGGCAGCACCACGTGCACCAGCCCGCTAGTGATCTCGGCCAACGATACCGTGCCCTCGGGTTCCCAGCCGGCGGCGGCCACGACCGAGAACGCTCTGGCCCCCGCCACCCGGGCCGCCACCTCCCCGAGGTCCTCCGTCTCGTCGGCCACGACCACCAGCCAGTCGCCCTCCGCCCCCCACGATGCTGCGCCGACGATGAAGAGCCTGCCCGAGTGGTACACCGTGCACCACAGCGGCTCGGAGTCGCCAGATCGGTCGGCCAGCCACTGTCTCACCGCTGAGGGAACGACCTCGGGCCAACCCGAAGGCCAATCGGCCCAGACTGTCGGCGTGGCGTCCCCCTGGCGCAGAGCCAGCAGCGCAACCGGAGAAGCTGCTGAGGCAGCTCGCAAGCCTTCCTCGTCCACTAGGGCGGTCGCCAGCAGCCGAGCCATCTCCGCCCGGTCCCGCCCGCGGTGCTCCACCGCCGCGGTGAGGGCTCGCGAAGGGGTGCCCACCACGTAGTGCCCGAGAGAAGCCAGGGTGCGGGGGGCAGCCAACGCCAAAAGCCCCACCACCACTATTTGAATGGCGATCACAAGCCCCAGGCGCAGGATAACGCGGGGCACTATGGAGGGGAGGGCGGCATTCGCCCTCATTGGTGGCTCCAACCAGCGACCTCGTGACTGGCTGTGATAAGTGACGCCGGGAATACGTTCCCCCGACCACTGGCAGGCGCGGAGCGGAGCGACTCCCGTTGTTGTATCGGCAGAGATGCCACCCCCGTTAGGGCGGCCCGCGTAAACGAAAGGTAAAAAAGGGAGGGAGAGGCGAGATCCCTCAGAGTGGCTCGAGAAACTAGAGTGCACGCGCCGGTGGCAGACCCAGCACGAGCCCACGGCGTGGGCAGGCGCGGTGGCGTACCTCTACACCTGCGTGTCGGTGAGCGGTAATCGTGGCCCGTCTCAGGAAGAGCGTTACCTGCGCCACTCGCGGTGACAGCCAGAAGGACCCTCGCCAGCACCGTCTGCTTCGAACCGGGAGCGTGCCCGCGTGGCGGCGCCGCTTTGCTGCGGCCACAGCGATGGGCTAACATCAGGCTTACGCCCTTTGGCGGAGCAGGGAAGGAGCTAGATGGACGCATTGTTGCGCTGGCCGAGCGGGCTCGAGTGGCTCGCCGTGATCCCGCTTTTGAGCATACTGGTGTTCGCCCACGAGTTAGGGCACTTTCTGGCCGCCCTCTGGATGAAGGTGCGGGTGGAGGAGTTCGGCTTCGGTTACCCTCCTCGCATGCTGGTTCTCTTCGAACGCAACGGGGTCAAGTACACCCTCAACTGGCTACCCTTTGGCGGGTTCGTGCGCATGGCCGGCGAAGAGCGAGGCTTCGAGGACCCGGGTAGCCTGGCGGCCAAGGCGCCCTGGCAGCGCTTCATCGTGTTCGCTGCCGGACCAACCATGAACGTGCTCCTGGCCGTGCTCATCTACATCGGGGTGTTTGCCGGCGGCATTCCGGAGCCGGTGGGCCCAGTGGTGATCCAGGAGGTGGCGGCCGGCTCCCCCGCCGCCCAGGCCGGTCTGCAAGCAGGTGACGTCCTCACCCACATTGGGGGCGCTGCCGTGCGCAGCTTCACCGACGTCCAGGACTCCACTGCCGCCCATCTGGGAGAGCCGGTGGAGATCACCGTCTTGCGCGACCAGGTCCCGCTCACCATCACACTGGTGCCGAGGCGGCCCGAGGACACGCCCGAGGGCCAGGGTGCTATGGGAGTTACCATCAGCCTCCAAGAGGTGGAGGATGTGGTGTACCGGCGCACAGGCCCGATACGCACCATCTGGCTGGGCATACAACGTGCCCTCTTCCTGGTCGGGGCCATGATGGAGGGCCTGGGCCGGTTGATCCTCAGCTTGTTCACCACCAGCGTGCCAGCGCCCGAGGGTGGCATCTCTGGGCCCGTAGGGATAGCCCGACTGGCGGGCGAAGTGGCGCGGGGCGGCTGGTTGCCCTTCCTCGACCTCACTGGCTTCCTCAGCCTCAACTTCGCCCTCATCAACGTCCTGCCCCTGCCGGCGCTCGACGGAGGTCACATCGCCTTCGTGCTCCTGGAGTGGGTGCGCCGCGGCAAGAGGGTGCCGCCGGAGAAGGAAGCCTTAGTGCACCTGGCGGGCATGGTCATACTCATCGGGCTCATGCTGGTCGTTTCCTACCTCGACGTGGTGCGCTGGATCCAGGGCGAGTCAGTGCTCCCAGGTGGATAGCGATTGCCGGATGCTGCTCGGCCGGGAGTGACCGCCCCGACTAGCCACTGTCCGCTATCGTGGTAGAATCGGCCAACCACGGATAAGAGCTCAGGATCGAGGGGTTGGCCGTGTTCAGCCGGCAGTCGCGCGCAAGTGGTTTCCTCACAGGCTCTTGCGGCAGGCTCTTCGGCCGGCTAGGAGGGCAAGGCGCCAGCATCCTGGTACGTTCCAGCCTCCTCCTGAGGAGTCCGCGCCTCCAGGCGCGGTAGGCACTTGGAGGCATGGCGCGCGTGGGCGCGCGCCCTCCTCGAAGGAGGGTGTGGCTGTGGTGCAGTCGGGGCTGGCTCGCGTAGTCCAAGCGCAGCGAAGGCCTTGAGCGACAGCGCTGGCCGGCATGTGTCCCCCGATTCTGAGCTGCTACAATCGCGGGCGTAGACAGGAGGCTGATATGCAAAAGGTGAAACTGGGCTTCGTCCCGGCGCATAGGGTCCCCTTCGACGAGGGCTGGGCCAAAGACATGCGTCGTCGCTGCCTGGAAGTCATGGCACGCATCCCCGACGTGGAGTTCGTCACTCCCGGCGAGGAGTTGACCCAGGGCGGCCTGGTTCGCGATGACGCCGATGCCGATCGGGTGATCGAGCTGTTCCGGCGCGAGCGCGTTCAGGGCATCGTCATCGGCGCCATGACCTTCGGCGACGAAGTTTCGGCAGTGGCGGTGGCCCAATACCTCCCCGGCTTGCCTGTCCTGTTGTTCGGGACCAAAGAAGGTGAGTTCCTGCCTGACGGTGGACGGCGCTCCGATTCATTCTGCGGCACTCTGTCCATCTCCTCGGGGCTATACCGCCGCCGGATACCGTTCGCCTTCGCCGGCATCGTCTTCCCCGAGGAAGAGAAGTTCACCGCTGAACTGAATCGCTTTGCCGCCACCTGCAACACCGTGAGCCACTTCCTCGGAGCCCGTGTGGGCCTGGTGGGCCCTCGGCCGGAGCGGTTCGAGACCTGCGCCTGCGACGAGGTGGCCATGATACAGAGCTTCGGCCAGCGCCTAGTCCCCGTCGCCCTTCCCGCCATCTTCAACGCCGCCCGGGCGCTGCCCGACGACCACCCCGATGTGCTGGCGGTGATCGCCGACATACGCGAGCGCTCCTCCACGACCGAAGTGAGCGACACCACCCTGGCCCGACTGGCCAAGCTGGAGCATGCCCTCGTCAGCTTCGCCAGGGAGAAAGGTCTCTCAGCCATGGGGCTGCAGTGTTGGGATGTCATCCAGGCCGACTACGGGGTCACGCCCTGTCTAGCCATGGGTCGACTGACCGAGCGGGGAATCATGACTGCCTGCGAAGTGGACATCTACGGCGCCCTCACTATGCTGGCCCAGTACGAGGCCACCCGGCGGGCCAGCGTGCCCCACTTCATAGACTGGACCATCCAGCACCAGGAGAAGGAGAACGTGTTCTTTGCCTGGCACTGCGGCAACGCCCCTCAGTGCCTCGCCGCACCCGGGTGTCGGGTCAACGTGCGTCAGCACAGCATCCTGGGCGGCCAGTTTGAGGGTAGCGCCGGCGAAGGGACAGGCGAATTCCAGCTTCGCGAAGGCACCGTTACGTTGAGCCGCCTGGTCGAGTACGACAACCAGTTCAAAATGCTCATCACTAAGGGCGAGGTGATCCCAGACGACCGCAACCTGCGGGGCTCCTGGTCCTGGGTCCAGGTAGAGGATTTGGACCGCCTGTATCGAACCCTGGTCAGCGAGGGCTTCATCCACCACGCCAGCATGATTCACGGCGATGTTACCGCGGAGCTGGCCCAGTTCGGGCAGTTCGTCGGCATAGATGTAGTAGTGGTATAGTGGCCGGTGGCTAGCGACACGGCCGCCCCTCCGGGCCACTCTCCACTCACCACTATCCACTGAGCTGCCGGTAGGTCTCATGTCCGTCGTTTCTGGAAGCGGCCTGGCCAAGTACTACGGGGCCCAAGACGTCTTCAGATCGGTCTCCTTCTCCCTGGCCCGAGGCGAGAAAGCCGGCCTGATCGGGCCCAACGGGGTGGGCAAGACCACGCTGCTTCGCATCATCGCCGGCCAGGAGGTGCCCACCGAGGGCAGCCTGCATCGGGCCTCCAGCATAAGCCTGGGGTACCTGGCCCAGGATGCCCAGATCGAGGGAGACTGCACCCTGTGGGAGGCTACCCTCTCGGCGCTGGGGTCTCTGCGCTCCCTCGAGGAGGAACTGCGGCGGCTGGAGGCTGCCATTGCCGAGAGTGACGACCCGGCTCTCTGGCGCCGCTACGAGGACTGCGAGCACCGGTACCAGGCTGCGGGCGGCTACGACCACGAGTGGCGCGCCCGGCAGACGCTGGAGGGCTTGGGGCTGGGCGACAGCCTGAACTGCCCCGTGTCCCAACTGAGCGGAGGCCAGCACACCCGGGCCCGCCTGGCCCAGCTCCTCTTACAGCGGCCCGACGTCCTGCTTCTGGACGAGCCCACCAACCACCTGGACCTAGAAGCTCTCGCCTGGCTGGAGTCCTTCCTCCAGTCGTGGGAGGGCTCCATCGTAGCCGTCTCCCACGACCGCTACTTCCTGGATGCCGTCGCGG
The DNA here is from genome assembly GCA_013178015.1 of Anaerolineae bacterium. Lineage (NCBI taxonomy): Bacteria > Bacillati > Chloroflexota > Anaerolineae > Anaerolineae bacterium. The sequence continues at coordinate 70,584 of JABLXR010000014.1, read as the reverse complement.
GTACCATATGGGAGCTCACCCCCGAGGGACTGGATCGCTACCGGGGCAACTACAGTGCCTACGAGGCTCAGAAGGCCCAGCGGCTGGAGCACCTTCGGCGGGAGTACGAGAGGCAGCAGGAACACATCCGCGCCACCGAAGCCTTCATCCGTCGGTACAAGGCCGGGCAGCGGTACCGGGAGGCTCGGGGACGACAGAAGCGGCTGGATCGCCTGGAGCGCATCGAGCTCCCCAGTCAGCAGCGCGCCATGCGGGTCAACCTTAAGGCGGCCGCCCGAGGCGGCTGGGTCGTCCTGGAAGCGCACGACCTGGCCGTCGGTTATGCGAAAGGCCGCCCTCTATTCACGATCGAAGACCTGATTCTGCTGCGGGGAGAAAGGGCGGCCCTGGTGGGACCGAACGGATCGGGCAAGACCACCTTCCTGCGCACAGCCCTGGGCGAGCTAGAGCCGCTGGCCGGTCGGCTCATGTTGGGGCACAATGTCCTGCCCGGCTACCTCTCTCAGGCCCAAGATGAGCTCCATCCGGGCCGTACTCTGGTCGAGGAGATGCTGTCGGTCAGGGAACTCAGCCTGCCCGAAGCCCGCGACCATCTGGCCCTCTTTCTATTCACAGAAGACGACCCCTTCAAGCGCGTGGGCGACTTGAGTGGGGGCGAGCGCAGCCGCCTGGCCCTGGCCAAGCTTACCCTTCAAGGGACCAACTTCCTGGTCCTAGACGAGCCCACCAACCAGCTCGACATGCTGTCCCGCGATGTTCTGGAGTCCGTGCTGAGCGAATACGACGGCACCATCCTCTTCGTCTCTCACGACCGCTACTTCATAGACTCACTGGCCACCCAGGTCTGGGCCATCGAGTCCGGCCGGCTGGTTGCCTACCCCGGGGACTACAGTGCATACACTGCAGCGAAAGCGGCCCAGGGCCGCGAGCGGGAGAAGCGCGAAACGGCGCAGCGCCGGCCCTCTCCCCGCTCTACCCCTGAGGCCCGCGCCGCTCAACGGGAGCAGCGGCGGCGACAGGAGCGGCGGGTCCGGCTGGAAGCCGAGATCGAGGAGATGGAGCAGAGGCTGGCTGCCCTGGAGGCCCAGCTCGCCGAGGCGGCCGAGCAGGAGGACTGGGACACCTTGCGCGAGCTAGGTACTGACCATGAGGCCGTCTCTCAGGCGCTAGCACGTGCCTTGCGCTCCTGGGAAGAAGTGGCCTGATGTACCGCATCGGCCTCACCGGCAACATAGCCACTGGCAAGACGCTAGTTCTCCGCCGGCTGGCCGAACACGGCGCCTTCTGCGTTGACGCGGACCAGGTGGCCCACGAGGTCATGGAACGGGGCCAACCCGCCTGGGCCGACATTCGCGAGCACTTCGGCGAGAGCATTCTCGACGAGCACGGAGAGATCCGGCGGGCCGCTCTCGCACAGGTGGTCTTCTCTGACCCGGAGGAGCTCCAGGCGCTCGAGAGGATCGTGCATCCCCGCGTTGTGGAGCGGGTCGAGTCGCTCCTGGAGGGCAGCAACGCCACCGTGGCGGTGGTAGAGGCCATCAAGCTCATCGAGTCGGGCCTGTCCGAGCGGTGCCACGCCCTCTGGGTCACTGCCTGCAGCCCCAAGCACCAGCTGAAGCGGTTGGTGCGCGACCGAGGCCTTTCCCCCAAAGAGGCGCGGGCCCGGATCCAGGCCCAGCCACACCCCGGTGCCAAGGTATGTCGGGCTGACGTGCTTCTGGTGAACGAGGGCACCCAGGCGGCGCTGCTGGACCTGGTGGATGCCGAGTGGAGGAACATCGTGGATGGTCAGGCTCCTGGGCAGGGCGCTGGACCTGGTAGACCCTATCACAGCCACGGCGCCTGGTTCGTCCGGGAGGGCGCGTACCAGGCAGTCGCCGTGCCGGCCGGTGCCGACCGCTGGCGGCTGCTGGCGCCGGCGTCCACCCGCATGCCGCGCCTGCTGCGGCCCTTAATAGCCGCGCTGGAAGCCGAGGCCGCCCACGAAAACAAGCCGCCGCCCGGTTTGCTCGTGCCCCAGCGCACCGGTTACTGTCAGTTCCTGCAGGGAATGGGGTACGTGGAGGCATGTCGCGATGGAGGAGAGCCAGGAGAAGCGCTCTACTGCCGCAGATCCCGATGACGAGAGAGCATCCGGTGGTCTGCGGGGGTTCGCCAGCAGACATCCGCAGCTGGCGGCATGGGCGGTGCTCGCGGTAGTGATGGTGGTCATGGTGATCTGGTCAGCCCGCGATGTGGGGCTGCTCCCCGGTCAGTTCGCCGCCATCATCCTGGCCACCATCGGGTTGGCCGGGCTGTGTGTATGGATCATCGGGTGGGACTGATGGGCACAGCCCCGGCGGGGGTTCTGTCCTCTCCATAACCAGCCGCCCCAGCGGGGCCAGGTAGAAAGTGCCATCCTCGGCCTGCCTGAGCTGGACTCGGACGAAGTCCTGTACTGCCTCGCCGCCCACCTGCCGCTGCTCCGAGATGGGCGGCCCGAACAGGTCAACGCCTCCGTTCTCCCGCACGAAAAGCAGGAACTGCCCCCTCAAGCTGTGCCCGGTCTCCGGGTAGTACTCCGCCTCGGCATCTAGCGCCGAGGGGACCTGGCTGTAATGAAGAGGGGGCTGGCGGCCGCAAGTCTCCTCGGCCAGGTAGGCCAGACCGATCTCATAGCCGGGAGGGTTTTCGGGAACGTACTCCAGCCGTCCGGCCTCGAAGTATTGCACCAGGCGCTCCCGGTAGGTGTCCGGCTGGGCGATTGGCGGCCCGATGAGCCAGCCGTGCTCTCGATAGAAGGCCAGGAAACGCTCGTGCACGCAGATTCCCTCGACGGTGCAGGCGGCGGCTGCCGATGCCGTCCCAGTCCGGTTCCCACCTATGGTGGCCACGTCTGCCTTGGGGCTGCAGGCGCCATTCACCAGGACTAGCGTGCTCACCAGCAACACCAGTGCCAACCACCCGATATCGAACCGAGACTTGGTCGACCGGAGCTGCCGCTCAGTACCGCCCTCAGGACACTCCAGGGCGGTTGCGGCACCATCGGCAGAGCCCAGGCTAGCTCGCTCGCGCATCCGCAGCCTATCACCCGCTGGCCCGTGAATTGCATCGACCTCATGTCTGGAGCACCCGCCCGGTCGAGGTGTCGCCTCAACCTGCTCCGATGCTGCCATGCACCGTCCGCCACCTCGAGGTAGCCAATTGAGATTCTGCCGCCTCCTAGCTCTCCTCATCACTCTCTGCCTAGCCGGCTGCGCCCAGACCGCCGAGCCGGCCTCGCTGGAGCCCTTCGCCGTCGCCCTCCCCGAGAGCGTCACCTCCGACATCAGCTCCCTGGACCGCTTCCCGCGCTATCACCTGTCCCTGATCCTCAACCCGGAGACGTCCACCGTGGCGGGTCGGGCTACTATACGTTACGTCAACCGGGCACCTGGGGAGTTGCGGGAAGTCTACCTCAGGCTCTACCCCAACATGCGCATGTATGGCGGTCGGATGAGCGTGCTCCGCGCGTCGGTAGACGGACACGATGTCCCCTTCGTGGAGACGGCCAAGGGCACTGACCTCAAGATCCCTCTGCCCCGCACCCTGCCCTCAGGACGAGCGGCCACCCTGGTGATAGACTTCTCTCTGTCGTACCCCGAGGCCAAGGGCGAGTACGATTTCTTCGGCGCCCGCGACGGAGTCATCATCCTCCCCGAATGCTACCCCGTGGTCGCCCCTCTCATAGAGGGTGAGTGGCGGCTGGACGCTTCGCCGGGATATGGCGATGCCGCCTTCGCAGAGGCCTCTCTCTATCGCCTCGAGGTGACTGCCCCAGACCACTACCTCGTCGTCGCTCCCGGGGTGCTGGTGGGCCAAGGCCCGGCCGAGGCAGGCACTAGGCGCGAGTTCGTGGTGGGGCTGGCCCGTACCGTGGGAATCGTCGCCGCCCAAGGCTATCGGGCCCACGAGTTGCACGCCGGCTCCGTCCGCCTGACCAGCTATGCACCGGCCGAGGATGCCACCGCTTCCCAGGCCATCCTTAGCTACGCCGCTGCTGCCCTGGCCTACTGCGAGGAGAACCTCAGCCCCTATATGGCCACCGAGCTGGCCCTGGTTCAGGTGCCCCTGGAGCGGGCAGAAGTGCACCTATCAGGGTTACTCCTGCTGCACCGGCGCTACTACGCCGAAAGCCGGGCCGACTCCCGCCAAGCGGTAGCCCTTCAGGTGGCCCGAGAATGGTGGAGTCGACGCGTCGCCAGTGACCCCCTGCGCGACCCCTGGATAGACGAGAGCCTGGCCTCCTACACAGCCTATCTGTTCCTGCGCCACGTCTCCGGTACCGGCGGGACGCAGGCCCTGCTGCGCGGCTGGGAAGACGCCTACCAGACCGCCATCACTACCGGACAGCTAGCCCCCCTCGCTCAGCCTCTCTCCGCCTACGGCAACTCGGCCCGCTACGAGCTCCTGGTGCACTCCCAGGGCCCCCTGTTCTGGCGCGACCTGGAACTGCTATTGGGCGAGACGGGCCTGATGGCCACCTTGCGAGCGCTGCAAGAGGAGGGCGCCTTTGGCTATCTCAGCTCGGCCCAGGTGGCCGTCGCCCTGGCGCGCCTGGTGGGCCCTCCGGGCATCGCCTTGGCCGATTCCTGGGGCGTCACCCCCCGCTAGCCAGGCGGCAGGAGCCGCCACGCCCTAAACAGCTCCCTCAGCTCGGCGAAGTCCTTCACCACTGCGTCCGCCTGACCATCGTCCGGCAGCCCGGTGACCCCCGTGATCAGCACCGCTCGCATGCCCAGCTCCTTCGCCCCTCGAACGTCGGTGAAGGGCAGGTCGCCGACGTGCACCGCCTCGGCAGGCGCGACCCCCATGCCTTCCAGAGCCCGCCGGAATGTCAGCGGGTTGGGTTTGGTCACACCCACCTCGTCCGAGAAGGCCAGGCCCTGGAAGAAGGTCAGCACGCCGTCCCGGTCCAGGATGGTGCGCATCACCCTTCCCACCGTCAGCCCGGTGTCGGAGATGAGCCCCAGCTTCACCCCGGCAGCGTGCAGGTCGTGGAGTAGATCGCGGGCACCGGGCACCATCTCGGGTGGGTGGTCGAGCATGGCCTCTTCCATGAAGCGGCGCAGCATCAGGCACTCGGACTCGGGGATGTCGGCGTCCACCTGGGTCAGGATCTCATCCAGCCACCTCTCGGGTGAGTAGGCGCGGCCGGCGCGCCACTCTCGGTCGAAGGTCTCGGCTGCCACCAGATAGGCCGCTTCCACCTCATCCTGTGACACCGGAACGCCGTGAGCGGCCAGCACTTCGAGGATCTTCTGCACCCGGCGGCGGCGCGCCTCCCGATGCTGATACAGCGTCCCCCACCAGTCGAAAGTCACGCCCCGCAGCGATGGCGCCAACTCACCCTCCCGCGCTCTTGTCGGCGGCATTGTAGTCTCTCCCTCGAGCGCGGGCCAGTGACAGCGGTGTGGCGAGCTGAGCGCGACACCATACTCGGTCCTGAAGCCGTACCTGCTAAGCGATGAGGCAACGTTCCATAGGCGATGAGCGGGTCATGCCCACCGAGCCGCCGGCGACCAAGCTCTCCTCGCCACCAGCGTCCCCGGACGTGATTCTGCGTCCGCATCTTTCGGCGCACTTGATCGAGCAGGCGGCGGATGCCACCCTGATGCGGGGCGAGGTGGTCACTTTCAGGAGGTGGATGGGCCGGCAAACCGGCGCCAGGCCACCACGCTTCCGCCAGGCTGCTACCCGCCATCCCTCTGGCGGCCCGTCCGCCACATATCCCGCAGCACGCTCCACACCAAGACGCCGCCGAGGGCTGTCGACAGGCTGAAGCCAAGCGCGCCCAGCACTGGAATGAATGACCACGACTCCTGGGGAGAAACCCCCATCGCAATCGCCGAGCCAACGGCCATCCCGATAACCACCAGCCCGGCCGTGAGGCGGTTAGCGATGGTGGACAAGTGGCGCACTTGGTCCTTCCAGCCGGGGGCATCTAGATGCACCTGCACTGCCCCACTCTCGATCTGGTGCAACAGCCGGTCCATGACCCGGGGAAGCGACCTCGCCAGGCGCACCGCATCGCGCGCGTCCCGTGACAGCTGCGTCATCACCGTCCGCGCCTCGAAGCGGTGCGCGGCGGCCTGCTCGATGGCTGCCTCGGCAATCTCGACAACTTTGAGCTCAGGGTCTAGCTTGCGCGCGATGGCTTCTGCCTGGACCATCGCCTTGGAAGCCAGCGTCAGGTCGCTCGGCAGACGGATGCCGGCCTTGCTGATAGCGTCCATCACGTCGCCCAAGGTACTCGTCAGGGCGATATCCGCCAGCCCGGTTGTAAGGTATCGGTTCAGGAGGCGGTCGACGTCCCGGCGCAGCGCCGGCTCCTGCACTTCACCGGTGGACGTGCCGATCTCTAGCGCGATGCGGACTACCTCTCGGCTGTCGCGCTGTACCGCGGCCACGAGCATGTCGCCCAGCAGCTCTCGCTGCTCCTCCATCAGCGTCCCCATCATGCCCAGGTCAATGTAGGTGAGGTCACCTGTCTCGGGGTTGACCAGCACATTACCGGGGTGCGGATCGGCGTGGAAGAAGCCGTCAACGAGCGATTGCTGAAACATGCTGCGGATGAACCGGTCGGCGAGAGTGGCGCGATCGATCCCTGCCTGATCAAGCGCCTCGAGGTCGTCGATTCTGATCCCCGATACCCGCTCCATCGTCAGCACGCGCGAGGTGGTCAGCTCCCAATAGATGGCGGGCACGTGCACCTGCGGCAGCGCCGCCAGGTTGTGTCGCAGGCGCTCGGCGTTGCGCCCTTCGTTGATGTAGTCGAGCTCATCGAGCAGGGAGCGGGCGAATTCCTCGGCTATGCTCACCGCGTCCGACTCGCGCCCCCAGGCCGTACGCGCCTCTGCCAGGCGGGCGACCCTGCGCAGCATCTCCAGGTCGGCCCGGATCTGCGGCTCGATGCCGGGGCGCTGGATCTTCACCACCACCGGCCGGCGGGCTGGTAGGAGGGCTCGGTGCACCTGGCCGATGGAAGCGGCTGCCAGAGGCTGTTCCTCAAAGCGGGCGAATAACTCCTCCGGCGGCGCGCCCAACTCGTCGACGATGATCTGGCGCACTTGCTCGTAGGGGAAGGGGGCGACGTCGTCCTGCAGCCTGGATAACTCGCTCACCCACTCGGCGGGCAGAAGGTCGGAGCGGCTGGCCATGATCTGTCCCAACTTGACGTAGCTGACGCCAAGCTCCTCCAGCATCAGGCGGGCCCGCTCGGGGGCGCTGCGGCCTTCGATGTCGGCCGGACGCAGATGTAGCTCCTTCTCCAGCCACTGCCTGGCCGTCCTAATCCTGTCTTTCTCGATCAGGCTCTCAAAGCCATAGCGCAGTAGCACAGCCTGAACCTCACGCCAGCGCCTAAAGGCCGGGCCTCGCTTGTTGGCTCGCACGATCGTTACCTCCCAGGCGTTCGCCGCCGGACAGACTGCCCGGCGAATACCAACCCGAGTAGCGGGAGTGAGCGACAGAGAGGCCGCTCACTCCCGCTACTCCTACGCCTTCTGCTTCTCCGCGGGTAGGCCGGGGACATAGTCCTGCCCGATGGTCAGATAGACATCGTTGCGGATCGTGAAGTCGATCAGGTCCACGGGTACCAGGCGTCTGACCCCCAGTCGCCAGAGGATGATGTGCGTCACCTGCTTGGTATCCGAGTTGACGATGACGCCTTGCACCATTCCCAACGCCAAGCCGCCGGCGTCGTAGACGGTCATGCCTATGCGCACGTCCTCCGTGTGCTCTGGCACCGTGCGCTGGGGCACCTTCACCGCCCCCTCGGTGAGCCAGAGAGAGGGCGTCGTCAGCGGCCACTGGTCCACGTAGCTCGGCTGCTCGGGGTTCTCCCCTGGCTCGTCGACAGGCTTCTCGACAGTCACCTCGTAGTCGGGGAAAGCATCGAGTGCCTCTTTGTACATTCGCAGTCTGACGGTGCCTTCAGCTACCTCCGACACCAGCTTCGTCGGCACGACAACGCGGGCGGGGAAGTATGGCGGGCTGCGCCTGATGACCAGGTAGGTTGGCTGCTTGGAGTCCTGGTCCACGATGATCATCTCCAGGCGGCCGGCACGGCCGTTCTCAGCATCCACGGGCATTCCGATCGTAAGCGGTATATCCATGACATTACACTCCTCTACGTTTGCGGACATTGGGGCCTCGGCGAGATTTGGCCCCGCAAGTGGCCGGACTGCCCGGTGGCCTCGCCAACCGGCAGCCCCGGACAGCGGGTGTGAGACTCCGCCAAGCTCCCAGCGGCAACTGCGTGTTGACCGAGTGGAGTCCATAGGCCTCATTGGCATTCGTTGCCGTGAGCAGGCGCATCGCCGATCATCCTCGAGTAACGGGAGTGCCCGCACTAGCTCGGCGGTCAAGCGCTGCTGCACGTTCAAGGGCGGCTCGGCTGGCCGGCGCGTCGCTCCAGCTTGCGTCGTGACCGGCACCGCGACGGTATCACCACACACGATCTCGAACAGAAGGTCAATCGCTTGCCGTGGGCAGGCCGATGCGCAGAGGCCGGCGTACTCACAGGCGTCAGGGTGGGCGACGACTGCCTTGCTGCCCTCAAGCGCCAGGGCATGGCCGGGGCACACCACTACGCACCTCCCGCATCCGTCGCAGAGCTGACGGTCTATCAGCGGCACCGGCCTCTCTGGGTTCTGGCCGGGAGGGAAGCGATCATCTACGTTCATGTCGGTAGCATAGCACCTGAGCTAGCGCGGTTATGTGACTTCCGTCGGATGGCGAGGAGAACAATCCGACCGAGCCTCCCGATGACCCGGAAGGGCCGAGGTGCCCGGTCGGCAAGGTGATGCAATGCACCTGGGCTCTACTGGCGAGACAGTTGCCCGCTCAGGGCGCGCACCCTGAATGCCAGAACCACGAGTAGAATGCCGAAGACGACGGCGTAGATCGCGATCAGCCAGACCACGGCGAGAGCGCCCGCGCCTGGCCGCGCCATGAGAAGCACGCCGAAGGCGACGGATGCGAGGCCTTCGAAAATGAGCAACCACTCGCCCGCTATCTCCCTTCGTAGCTTGATTGCAGTCGCGATCTCAAGAACGCCGGTGGCGATGGCCCAGATCGCGATGTAGAACAGGAGTGCCATCGCGGTGACACCGGGCAGCACCAGGGTCAGGATGCCGACACCAACGCCGACGAGGCCCCGGAGGAGCAGTACCCACCAGTCTTGGTACTCCTTGCGCCCCGCGATGGCAGTCCAGACCTCAAGGATGCCGTCGACCAGGGCGAAGCTGCCGAAGAGCAGGACCAGTGTCGCCACGGTGGCGCCCGGCCAGACGAAGGCCGCGATGCCGAAGAGGATGGCGGCCAAGCCGCGCAGCAGAAGCACCCACCAGTTGCGGGAGAGGATTGTGGCCAGACGCTTCTCTACAGTGTACATAATTGGTCTACCTCCATATTTGTAGATTCAGAGTGTGCGGGCGGCGCCCGCGCCGCCCGCGCCGCCAGGTCTGTCTCTAGGGTGACAATGCCTCCCTGGTGAGTCTGCGCGCTTGCGCGAGCTTGGCGCTGCGGGCTTCATAGTCGGCCTTGACCTGGGCGATGCGCTGCTCGAGTTGGGCCTTCCGGCGATCGCTGGCCCCCTTCATCTGGTCGCGCAGGGCGGCGACCTTCGCCTCCATCTCGCTCTTGGCCTGCTCCTGCCTGGCCTTGGCCTGGGCTTGCGTCGCCTCCAGCTTGTTCCTGACAGCTTCGATCTGCTCTCTGACGGCGGCCTTATCCTCAGCTCTGGCACGCGTCAGCTCGTCAGAGAGCTCGTTCATCTCGGCATTGAACAGGGCTGATTCGCGCGCTAGCTGATCCTCGACGACCTCAGAACGCAGGCGACGGAAGACGAGCCCGCCCAGCGCGCCCAGCCTGGTGTCCACGGGAGACATCCAGGTCTCGTCAACTTCCGCCAGCACGGCCACCATGCCGGGAAGCAACGCCGCCGACACTTCGTCCACCATGTCCAGGCCGACACCCGACCGGCCCAGATCGACGGCCGCGCCCGAGAGAGCTCCCACCGAGGCGCCAACGGCCACGCCGACGGGGCCCGCCAGCAGGCCGATCAAGCTCCCGGTCAGCATGCCCAGAGCGGTCCCAACAGGCCCCTCGTCAGCCGCTTGCTTGACGCTGACGGCCCCCGAGTAGTCCTTGGCGATCACCGCCGTCGCGTAGAGCGTGATGTCTCCACTCTTGTGGAGATCCTTGAGCGCGCTCAGGCCCTCGTAGGCCGCCGACTCGCTGCCGAAAACCGCCACTAGCATCTTGTTCATTCCGTCTTCCCCTTTCGCTTGAGTGCCGTCTCTGTGTCGTCGAGACCACGCCGGTTCGTTGACCGTGATGTAGGCTACCTTGCTGCCGTGCCATTGCCCCGGACAAGCTCACGCCCTCTACGCGGGGTTGCGGCTTTTAGGTCGCCATTGTCAGATCCAGTGCAGGGAGTCGAACCCTGGGATGCGTGGATCCCCAACCGTGGCGCCGGGAGCAGCCGTCGCTTCGCCGGTGATGCCGGCGGCTGAGACTTCTCGGATGCCATACGCAGAACCATGCCGGGAGCATAAGCCCCGGACGGCTGGGGTTATATGACTTTTGTCGGATTTGAGAAGTACTAGGAGGGAATCTTAGGCGTAGCCTTCGGCTCTATCGGCGAGCCCCTGACGGTCGAGCAAACGGATCTGGTGACGGTCGACCGCGATCAGCCCCTGCTCGCTCAAGGAGCGTAGGGCGCGGTTGAGCACATCGGGGACGGTGCCGAGACGGGCGGCAAGCTCGGACTGAGTCAGCCAGCGACGGCGGTGGACGGTGTCGCCGTCGCTCTCACTGAGGAGGAAGTGGGCAAGCCTTTCCTCCACGGAGCGCAGCGAGAGGTCGTCGACTAGCGATAGAAGGAGGACCGCATGCTGCGCCAGATGGGCGATCACGGCGGCCGCCAGGCTGGGCTGCTCGGCAAGCAGGCGTGTTAGCGCCTCACGCGAGACGAAGAACAGCGATGAGTCCTCCAGCGCCACGATCGTGCTCAAGTTGGGGGTGCCCGCGAAAACGTCGAAGTGGTTAAGCGCCTCGCCTGGACCGAAGAAGGCCCAGACCTGCTCGCGGCCGTCGGGAGAACTCCTGACGGCCTTGAGCCAGCCGCTCTCGACGAAGTAGAGGCCGGGGCAGGCCTCGCCCTCCAGGGCGACGACCGCTCCCCGGGCGAACTCGCGTCGCCGCGCAGCGCGCACACAGGCTGCGTGGACTTCCTCGCCTAGGCCGGCCAGGTAAGGCACGGAGGCAAAGAACTGCCTGACCTCGGCCGTGAGCTCAACTTGGCCCCGTGCTCGTTCTGCCATCCAGACCTCCGCTACAGGCATGACAGTCAGCGCCCTGGCGGAGCGCATGGTGCCGCCCTGCCCCATCGTCTGCCAATGGTGCCCAGCGCATGTAAGGACCGGCCTTAGCAATAATTGTACTAGTTTCAGGGTGCGCGTCCAGCCAGATGATTCGGCGAAGAGGTCGGCAAGTGGCTCGGGGGCCGGGTATCGCCACGCCCGCCCTATGGCTAAGCCCGTGAACCCTCGAGTTAAGCGGCGGAGACAGGCGGCTCCATTTTGGCCATCGGCCAGGCGGCGCTAGGAAGCCGTCGAAGCGACGTTCTCGCCCTGTCGTGTGTGTTTCCACCTGCATCCTCAACACCTGCGGGCCCCCGATTTGTCCTCTGAGAGAGTGAACTCCCCCTTGCGACAGAAGCGGTAGAGCCCTGTGGTAGTATATGACAATGGACATTGTAGCAGACAATGGCACGAGGGGTAGGGCACCATGAGCGAGCTGATACGGGCTGTACAAGTAGCAGCCGAGGCGGGGGCGGGCGAGCTAGTAACCACGGGCGGGCCGTTGCCGAGCGACCGCAACCCGGCGGCCGTCTACCTGGCGGGCCTGTCCAGTGAGCGAGCCAGGCGGGCGATGCTCGGGCGCCTGCGCTACATGGCCGGCCTCTTGGGCGCCGACGATCCGCTAGCCGTGCCCTGGCACATGCTCCCCCACCAACACGCGGCCGCGATCCGCGCCAGGCTGACAGAGTCGGGCCAGGCGCCGGCGACGATCCACCTGAACCCGTCGGCCTGGCGCGGGGTGGCGCGGGAGGCTTTCAATCTGGGCCTGCTGTCGGCAGACGATTACGCCAGGCTACACCCGGTGAAGAATGTGCGCGGGGAGCGGTCGCCCGCGGGCCGGTCCCTGTCGCACGGCAAGCTGGCGGCGCTGGCAGAGGCCTGCGCCGATGACGCCACCAACGTCGGCCCCTGGGACTGCGCCATCATCGGCGTGATGTACACGGGCGGCCTACGGCGCGAGGAGGTGCCGGCACTGGACCTGGCAGATTATCACCCGGCGACGGGCGAGCTGAGGGTACACGGCAAGGGCGACAGAGAGCGGCGCGTGTGGATCAATAACGGCACCGGCGAAGCCATGGCCGATTGGCTGAAGGCGCGTGGCACCGAGGCCGGCCCGCTCTTATTGCCCGTCACTCGGGGCGGGCGCATACAGCGGCGGCGCCTGAACCTGCAGACCATCTATGACATGCTGGCCCGCCGGGCAGAGGAGGCGGGGGTACGCTCATTCTCTCCGCATGATCTGAGGCGGACGTTTGTTGGCGATATGCTGGATGCCGGCGCGGACGTGGTGACGGTGCAAGCCCTGGCCGGGCACGCATCGCCCACGACAATGGCCACATGTGACCGCCGGCCAGAGGAAACCAAGCGCCGGGCGGCTAGCCTGTTGCACTTGCCCTACCGTAGCCGAAAGGCGCGCGCCCTTGCTCGCGGTTTACACCACCAACTGCCGGTGGTATAATATGAGCACGTTAGGTATGAATGAGGATGTGATCAACTCGCACCCATCGGAGGCATCAGGTGACCATCACCAGAAGCATGACCATCGGAGAGACGGTTCAGGAATACCCACAGACCATCGAGGTGTTCCTCCGTCACGGGCTATTCTGCCTGGGCTGCGCCGCCGCCCGGTTCGAGAACATCGAGCAGGGTGCCATTGCCCATGGCATCAATGTGGATGAGCTCATCACCGACCTGAACGCGGCTGTCGAGACCGAAGAGGCAGCCGCGGAGTAGAGGTCGCGCTTAGCAGAAGGGGAGGCAGCGAGCCCTGACGCGCTACCTGCGCCGGGCTCGTTCGCCTGTTGGAGCGATGGCTGAGAGAGAGATTATCATAGACGGCGATCCGGTGCTGCGGCGGCGCGCTCGCAGCGTGCGCCGCTTCGTCACCCGACTGGAGGAGCTGGTCGCGGACATGTTTGACACCCTGCAAGCGGCCAGCGGCCTGGGGCTGGCAGCGCCCCAAATCGGTGTGTCAGAGCGCGTCATCGTGATCCAGATCCCTGAGGACTACGAGGACGACCCGGCCGCTGGCACTACGCTGGCTCTGGCCAATCCAGAGGTCGTTAGAGCGCGAGGCGAGCAGACCGGCCAGGAAGGCTGTCTGTCCGTGCCCCGCTTCTACGGGCAGGTGTGCCGCGCCGCCCAGATCACTGTGAAGGGCGCCGACCTCCGCGGCCGTGAGGTGCGCCTCAAGGCCGAGGGCCTGCTGGCCCGCGTGCTTCAGCACGAGATAGACCACCTGGACGGAGTCCTCTTCATAGACAAGGTAGAGGACGGCACCCTGCACTTCGTGGGCGACGAAGAGCTGGAGGAGCTGGGCCAGAGCGCCGCGGGCGCCGAGGTGGCCTCCGGCACCTGACACCGTCGCCCCCGACGGCGAGCCATGGGGGAGCTCGGTACACGCTACCGGGCTCCCCTTTCTGCGTGGTCTACCTGACTCCTCAGGGTCCTCGTGCTAGAATCGCTCGGAGCGGTAGATCGCTCACTTCGGCACGTTGAAGGGCGACACTATGGCTACCAAGCGTTACGATTACCTCGTTATCGGCTCCGGCTCGGCCCTGACAGCGGTGGACATGGCTCTGTCCCATGGGCTCAGGGTGGCCCTGGTGGACAAGGGCCCCACCGGGGGCACTTGCTTGAACGTAGGCTGCATCCCCTCCAAGCTGCTGATCTTCCCCGCCGATCGAGTGGTTGAGATAGAGGACGCTGCCCGGTTGGGAGTGTACGCCGAGATCATGCGCGTGGACTTCCGCGCCATCATGGAGCGCATGCGCTCGGTGGTCATCCCCAGTAGGAACGAGATCCGCCGCTCCCTTCGCTCCGCCGAGGGGCTGGACTTCTACGAAGGTGTGGGCCGCTTCGTGGACGAGTACACCCTCGAGGTGAACGGCGAGCGCCTGCGTGCGGACAAGATCGTCATCGGCGCCGGCGCTCGCCCGGCCATCCCGCCCATTGACGGACTGGACCGGGTGGAGTATCTGACCAACGAGACCCTGCTCGACCTCAACCACCGGCCGGCGAGCATGGTCATCGTCGGCGGCGGCTACGTCGGCGTCGAGTACGCCCACTTCTTCGCTTCGGTGGGCACCCGGGTCACCCTCCTCCAGATGGAGGAACGGCTGCTCATGGACGAGGAGCCCGAGATCTCGGACCTGCTCAAGCGCAAGCTGGCCCAGAGGATGACGGTACACACCGGGACCAAGGTAGTGGCCGTGCGCCGCGTCGGCTCCCGCCTGCAGGTGGTGGCGGCGGACGAGAGCACCGGGGAGGAGCTGACGGTGGAGGCGGATACTATCCTCCTGGCGGCGGGACGGATCCCCAACTCCGATCTCCTCGCCGTGCAGAACAGCGGCGTCCAGGTGGACGGGCGGGGGTTCATCGTGGTCAACACCCGGATGGAGACCAGCAAGGAGAACGTCTGGGCTCTGGGCGACGTGATCGGCAAGGCGATGTTCAGGCACGTGGCCAATGAAGAGGCCTACGTGGCCGCCAACAACAGCCTACACGACAGCAAGGTAGAGATGAGCTACCACGCCGTGCCTCATGCCGTCTTCACCTACCCTCAGATCGCCGCGGTCGGCCTCACCCAGCGGGAGGCGGCGCGAGATCACCGCCTGGTCATCGGGTACGCGCGCTATGCCGAGGTGGCTAAGGGTGAGGCCATGATGGAGGAGGATGCTTTCGCCAAGGCAGTAGTAGACGCAGATAGCCGCGAGATCCTCGGCTTCCACATCATCGGCCCCTATGCCCCGATATTGATCCAGGAAGTCATCAACGCCATGGCAGTGCACGCCAAGACGGGCCACATCTTCTCCGCCATGCACATCCATCCCGCTCTGCCTGAGGTGGTGCAGAAGGCACTCGCCAACCTCAAGGAGCCCGAGGAATGGCCTCATCCGCCCTTCCCGGGCTCCAGGCCCACCTGAGCCCCCGGGCCACGGCTTGGGGGCAGCAAGACACGCGCCCGGGTTCATGGGAGCCCGGGCGCGTCGCCGCTCAAAAGGCGGGAGCCTCAGCCAGCTTTTCCGTTCTTACGAACTTCTCTCCAGCCTACTCGTCTCCTTTCGGAGAAGCCCTGGTACCGGTTCAGCTCCGCTTCCTGCGCTAGCATTCCGCTCGGCTGTCCCTGCGGCGCTTCGCCCTTCCGCCGGTTCTATCGCTAGCTCCGGCCTTAGCGCTCGGCCTCCGCTGGGTCGCGGCCCGGTCACGGCTTCCAGGCCCTACCCTGGACGAAGGATCGCTCCCTCACGGCCGTCCTTGACCGACGTACCGGCCTCGGTGCCTTTCGGCTGCAGTCCGCTCGTAGCTCGTACTCGACTGCTTGAGGCTCCCCACTGGTGTCTGGCTATCGCCTTTCACCAGTGTAGGCACAGTATAGCGGCGAGCTGCCCGCCTGTCAAGACTGGCTGCATTAAGAAACCTGACGACTTGCGCCGGCTTTCTGGCTGCCCCTCGCTCCCGCCGACCGGGGTGAACCCCAGCTTGGGGGCGAACCGCAGCAGCAGCGCCGCACGCCGTCATCCCTGCCGTAGGGGCGAATCTTGTATTCGCCCGGTCCTGTATTCGCACGTTCCACTGGTCAGCGGAACCACCGGCCAACACGAGGTTCGCCCCTACGGGAATGGTGGACGGGCGGTGCACCGTCCCAGGAGGCGGGCGTGCCGCAGACTGGTTCGTCTAGGCCCATGGGGCCCCTCCCACCCTGAGAGCCGGCGCCGGTACCCCCTCGCCCCTTCCTCGAGATGCACCCCGTCAGTAGTAGCGCTTGACCTCTTCCCTCCCCTGCCCTACACTGACGCGGACCTGTTCCCGGCGGGTGCAGGCTATCCACCCCACTGAGGCGCCGATATGCAGGAGGAGTCAAGGCTCAGGCTGGCCCTCGCCCAGCGCGTACTGGTCGCCGACGGCGCCATGGGCACCATGCTCCAGGCGGCCGGCCTTGAGCCCGGTACGCCGCCCGAGCTATGGAACCGCGAGCGCCCCGAGGCCGTTCGCGCCGTCCACGCCGCCTACGTGCGGGCCGGTGCCGAGGTGATCCTCACCAACACTTTCGGCGGGACCCGCATCAAGCTGGCCCGTTTCGGACTGGATGACCAGGTGTCCGAGCTCAACCGGCTTGCCGCCCACCTGGCGCGCGAGGAGGCAGGGCCGGATCGCTTCGTCTTCGGAGACGTCAGCTCCACGGGCGCTCTTCTGGAACCACTGGGCCCCCTCTCCTTCAGCCAGGCCCGCGACGCCTTCGCGGAGCAGGCCGAGGCGCTGGCCACCGGGGGGGTGGACGCCATATTGGTGGAGACCATGCTTGACGCCCAGGAAGCGCGAGCCGCTATCCAGGGGGCACATCAGGCCTGCGCCTTGCCTGTGGCTTGCACCCTTAGCTTCGGCCCCGGTGCCCGCACGGTGATGGGTGCCGGCCCAGCCCAGCTGGCGGATCTCTGGCAAGAGGGGCTGATCCTCATCGGAGCCAACTGCGGCCACACCCTGCAGGATACCCTCACCGCCATCACTCAACTGCGCGACCTGCTGCCCGAGGCCCCTCTCATGGCCAAGCCCAACGCCGGAGTGCCCGTGCTCGGGGAGGACGGCCGCACGCACTTCAATGTGGGGCCGGAAGAGATGGCCTCGTTCGCCGCCCGCTACCTGGACGTAGGGGTTCGGGTCATCGGGGGCTGCTGCGGCAGCACACCAGAACATATTGCCGCCATCGCCCGCACGGCGAGGGCGCATAGCCAACACGGAGGCCGTCATGCCTGACATCAACGCCGGGGACTTCCGCTACTACGACCTGCGCCGCCGCACCAAG
Source organism: Anaerolineae bacterium (assembly GCA_013178015.1). Taxonomy (NCBI): domain Bacteria; kingdom Bacillati; phylum Chloroflexota; class Anaerolineae; species Anaerolineae bacterium. The sequence goes on along the minus strand of JABLXR010000014.1, from coordinate 53,394 downwards.
AGCGAAGACATCAGCCTGATCTTTCCCGGCTGGGAACCGAGCAACGAACGCCTGGCTGTTCTCACCCCACACGATGACGACGGCGCTCTGGGCGCGGGTTACCTCATCATGGCCGCCCTCGCCAACGGTGCCGACGTCTTCGTCCTGGTGTTCTGCGATGGCTGGGCCGGCTACAGCACGCCCGAGGAAGCCTCCACTATCGTCCAGGTCCGGGCTCGGGAGACCATAGACGCTTACGCCGGCCTCGGAGTCAGGCCCGAACGGGTGCTCCGCATGGGCTACGCCGACTTTAGCGTCCTGCCCTACATCGGCTGGCACCTCGACTCGGGCAAGCTGGGTACCATCGCCAACGTCGTCCCTACGCTGCGCCGCCTGCACATCACCCGCCTCCTCATCCCCAACGGCTATCGGGAGCACATAGACCACGAGGCCGTGCACCGCGTAGGCGCCTACGACGGACCCCAGGTCGGCGACGCCATCCTGGCCGAGTACGGGCGGGCAGACCCCGTCCGTAGCTTCCTGCAGTACGCTGTCTGGGCCGACCTCTCCCCCGAAGATGCCCTGGTGTCGGGAGAGGACGTGCACCTGCGGGCCAACCGGGCCGTGGTGGGCACCGAACGGGTGGAGGCGACCGTCATGGATGCCCTCCGTAGCTGGAAGTCCCAGGGGCAGGTCATCGAGGGGCTGGTGGACCAGCGAGCCGGCCGCCGCCGGCCTGATGGCTGGCTGGAGGTGTACTACTCCTTCGACCCTCGCCCGCTGCTGGATTACGCGCCCTACCACAAGCTACTGGACGAGATCGGCTAGCTATGCCGGGCACGTCCGCTTCCGCGCTCGCTTTCATCCTGTATATCTGGCGGCGGAAGTCACTGCCGGCGCGGCGGAACGGCCATGCCATGGCATGGTTGACACCCTCGAGCGAGCGCGCGACAAGCGGGGCCTGCCTTACAGGAACCACTACCACGGGCAGCCGGGCGGAGTGACCGTGTGCGACTTCCTTCTCGCCTATCGGAAGGGCAAACCCTGCCCTGCCTGTGGCACCACCGTGGCCAAGATCAAGACCGGCAGCACTGCGTCCTACGTCCGTCGCACCTGCCAGCCTATGCCGAGCTGACCGTGGAACGACTAGACACCGAGCGGTTGACCCTAATCCCCATGACGGACAGCGCCCGCTGGGCTCTGCTGCACGGCCAATCCTGGCTCTCTGGCGTGCCGGGCTCTTTCGCTTCCGGCTGGCCCGCTCCGGACCTGCTCGGCCTTCTGGAGCACCACCCCGCCCAACCAGACGAGGACGGCGATCGCGCCGGGTGGGAGCCTTGGCTCCTGATCCACCGAGAGGATGCAGCGCTGGTGGGCGACGCCGGCTTCCACGCCCCACCCGACGGGCGAGGCGAAGTCGAGATCGGCTACTCCGTGGCCGTGGGGTATCGAGGTCGAGGCCTGGCCACCGAGGCAGTCCTAGCCCTCGTTAGGTGGGCCCTGGATCGCGGGGCGACCGCGGTGGTCGCCCGCTCCGATGCCGGCAACCTCGCCTCTGCCCGGGTGCTTACCAAGGCCGGCTTCTACCAGACAGGCCAGGTCGGTGACGAGATCGCCTGGCGGTTCCAGCCCGCGCCGAAGGATCATGCATAGCTACGACTACGCTCATCGAGAGGGCGAACTGGCGCTCACCTGGGACGAGTTCGCCGCCCTATCTCGGCGACTGGCCGAGGAGCTGGCCGCCCTGGCCGTTGACGCCGTCGTCGGCATCGCTCGGGCTGGCCTCCTCCCCGCCACGGCTGTGGCCTGCGCCCTGCGCCTCGACCTCTTCCCCGTCCGCCTGACCCGCCGGGAGAGCGATATCGTGCGTTACCCTCATCCCGTCTGGAAGGTGCCCGTCTCTCCCGAGGTAGCAGGCCGCCGGGTCGCCGTGGTGGACGAGATCGCCGATACGGGGGAGACGCTGGCTCTGGTGCGTGCTGAAGTGCAGCGCCAGGGCGCCTCCTCGGTCTTCACCGCCTGTCTGGCGCGGCATACCTGGGCCCAACCGGTTCCGGATGTCTGCCCCGTTGTCAGCGATGCCCTGATTGTCTTCCCCTGGGACGCCTACGTGTTCAGCAACGGTGCCTGGGTCCCCCACCCCGAGATCGTCGCGGCACGGCGGGCCCAGAGTCGCCCTTGACCGCCCGGCCGGGCCCCGCGAGGCGAGCATGAGCCAGCCAGAGACCACCACCGCGCCGGTCACTGTCTTCCGGCACTGCCACATCCACACCCTGGACTCCCAGCTGACCCGGGCGGGGGCCATGGTGGTCGCCTGCGGCCGGGTCGTGTGGGTAGGACCGGAGGACGATCTGGGATCCGGCTCGTGGAAGGAGGTAGACCTAGATGGCGCCTGGGTCATCCCGGGCCTGAGAGACGCCCACACCCACTTCCTGTCCCACGCCCTCCTGCGTCAGCGGGTCGACCTGAGAGACGCCGGCAGCGAGGCCGTTGCCGTCAGGCAGGTGGCGGCATACGCCGCCCGCCGGCCCGGCACGAGGTGGATCCTGGGACACGGCTGGAACGAGAACACCTGGACCCCTCCGGCCCTGCCCTCGCGTGTCTCTCTGGACGAAGCCATACCTGACCGGCCCGTGCTGCTATCGCGGGCGGACGGGCACATGATCTGGGTCAACACCATCGCCCTCCGGGCTGCTGGCATCGCCGCGGACACTCCCGACCCTCCCGGCGGTCGGATCGAGCGCGACGCGCGGGGAGAGCCCACCGGCATCCTCCGGGAGCGGGCCACTGCCCTGGTGTGGGATCAAGTCCCGCTTGCCTCTCTCAGCGAGCGGGTGAGCGCCCTGAGACAGGCGCAGGCAGAAGCCCTCTCACTGGGGCTGGTAGGGCTGCATACCATGGAGGGGCCCGACGCCCTAGAGGCGCTACAGGACATGCGGCAGAAGGGAGAGCTATCCTTACGGGTGCTGGTCCTTCCTCCGGCCGACCTGCGGCCCGAGCTGGGCAGGTTGGGGCTCAAGCCCAGCTTCGGGGACGAGTGGTTACAGCTGGGCCAGCTCAAGCTGTTCGCCGACGGCAGCCTGGGCTCGCGGACGGCCTGGATGCTCGAGCCCATAGAAGGTGAGCCCGATAACCGCGGCATACCCATCCACCCGCCTGCCGAGCTGGCCGGCATCATCGAGGAAGCGCACGCCGCCGGCTGGCCCTGTGCCATCCACGCCATCGGCGACGCCGCCAACCGAACCGTCCTCGACGTGCTGGAGAGGGCTCCCCGCGCCCCCGGGTCCCTGCCCGACCGCATCGAACACGTGCAGATCATCCGCCCCGAGGACGCCACCCGCATGGGAGCGCTCGGCGTGGTGGCCTCCATGCAGCCCGTGCACGTCTCCACCGACTGGCGCGTGGCCGATCGGCTCTGGGGGAGCCGCTCCCGCCACAGCTACGCCTGGCGCCTTCTGGCTAATGCCGGCGTCACCCTAGCCTTCGGCTCCGATGCCCCGGTCGAGCCCATCAGCCCCTGGGCGGGCCTCCAGGTCGCCATCACGCGCACCGGCCTGGACGGTCACCCCGAAGGCGGCTGGTATCCGGAGCAGCGGCTCTCGCTAGAGGAGGCCCTGGCTGGATTCACCCGAGGTGTCGCCGCGGCGGCCGGTGAGCCGCACGAAGGCCGGCTGGCGCCGGGCTGCCGTGCCGATTTCGTCGTGCTCGGTACCGACCCCTTCACTACCGAGCCGGACCGACTGGCCCAAAGCAGGCCCGTGGCCACCTACGTGGGCGGGCGCCTCGCCTGGAGCTAGCCTTCTGCTCGCCATGGGGGCCTGCACCGGCTGGATCGACCTGAGGAGAGAATGATGCAAGCACTTACGCAGTTCCCCCTGTTCCTGCTCAGCAACTACGTGATGCGCCTCCCTCTGCTCCTGCTTTGGCTGATCGCCGTGATCATCGCCCTGGCCCGTTGGCGGCAGATGCCCCGAGTGGCTCCGTTAGTCATGCTGGGTCTCCTCATCGCCCTACTCGATGCCGTGGTCGGCGGCATTGTGAGCACTTGGCTCCCCATGTCGCTGGCCCAAACTGCGGGCCCGCAGCGCTTAGCGCTCCTGACCTCCGTGCTCACCCTCGTCCGGTCCAGCGTGCAGGCTGTGGCCTGGGGTCTCGTCCTTTGGGCTGCATTCAGCGATCGGTAGACTCGGAGGGGATAGTTGCTTAGCTGGGAGAACACCTGGAGAGACCTGGAGGAATCCGGGACCACGATCGCCGTCCTCCCCGTTGGCGCCACCGAGCAGCATGGTACCAACCTGCCCCTGATGACCGACAGCCTGATCGCTACCAGGGTGGGAGAGGCCATCGCCGACGCCTTTCACGCCTACCTGCTGCCCACCATTCCTGTAGGCATGTCCGCCACCCACCTGTCGTTCAGGGGTACCCTCTCCCTCAGGCGCGAAACGCTGGCAGCGGTGGTGACGGACCTGGTGGACTCCCTGGCGCAGACGGGCTTCACCACCGTCATCATCGTGTCCACCCACGGCGGCAACTACGTGCTCTACTCCGACTTCGTGGATGAACTACGCCGCCGGCACCCGCACATGACCATCGTCGTCCTGAGGCCGCGCCGGGCCGGCCAGGTGGCCCGCGAGGCGGCCGGAATCCACAGCGAGGAATGGCACGCCGGCGAGGGCGAGGCCTCCCTGGTCGCCTCGCTGCGGCCCGACCTGGTAGGCCCCGAGCCCACCGACTTTCCTCATCCTCGCAGCCGCATTCGAGACGTGCCGGTCACTCCTGAGACCGGGTTCCCCCAGGACGTCCGCCAGGTCTCCCCCATGGGGTCGCTGGGAGAACCGTCGCTGGGGACGAAGGAAAAGGGAGACCGCTACTGGCAAGTCTACCTCCCCCTGATGATCGAGGATCTGCGTCGGGAGCTCGGGCTTTGACCCGGGAAGAACTGCATCGCATCGCCGAAGCGGTGGGCGAGCGCAGCGGGTGGGACTTCTCCCGCGTCCGCGACGACCGGGACCCGGTGCCCTGGGATTATCCCGAAGTGGTGCGCCGCTATCTCAGAGCCGATCACCGGGTCCTGGACGTGGGAACCGGCGGGGGAGAGCGCTTCCTCGGGCTGGCACCTCACTTCGGAACCGGGCTGGGAGTGGACCCCAGCGAGGACATGATGGCTACAGCTCGTGCCAACACCCCCGCTTCCCTGGCCGGCAAGGTGGCCTTCGCCCGGATGCGGGCGGAGCAACTGGCCCTGGCACCGGCCAGCTTCGACGTGGTCCTGAACCGGCACGCGCCTCTGTGCCCGGCGGAGATCGTGCGGGTGCTGAGGTCGGGCGGGATCTTCATCACTCAGCAGGTGGGGCCCAGGAACACCGAGAACATCCGCCGTGTCTTCGGCTGCGGCCCGGGCGGGGAGTATGACTCGGCCTCGGAGCCAGACCTCTGGCAGTTGAGGGACCGGCTGCGCCACCTGGGCTGCGAGCTCGAGGCCTGGGCCGAGTACAACGTGACCTACCGCTTCCGAGATGTCGAGTCCTTCGTCTTCTGGCTCAAGGCCATCCCGATGCCGGAGGACTTCAGCGTGGACCGACACTGGGAGCAGGTGGCTCACATCATCGCCACCTGCTCCGGCCCGGGCGGCATCACCACCAACGAGCATCGGCAGTTGCTGGTAGCCAGGAAGGACTGAAGCAGCAGCGCCAGAGGCGGGCTCACCCAGGGGCGGGCGGCCCGCCGCCCGGTCGCACCAGGCGGGGACGAGGCGGCCCGCTGCCGCGCAGAGTGTGATCCACCACGTCGTAGCGGTCCCGCAGCTCGTCGAACCGCGTGCCCTCCCACAAGGGCACTCCGACGAAGTACGCCGCCCGCGCCAGCACGTGCGCCGACACGGGGCCAGTCAGGAAGATGAAGGCCAGCACTAGAGCCGCGCGAGCGGCGATCACGCCCGAACTGAAGTGCACGATCACGGCCAGGAGCACCAGCCCCAGGCCAAGTATGGACGCCTTAGTGGCGGCCTGCATCCGCAGGAACAGGTCGGGGAGGCGCAGCAACCCCAGTCCCGCCAGCAGCATGACTAGGCTGCCCGCGAGCAAGAATAGAGCAGTGATGGCGTCCTTCACTCCGAAGCCCTCTTCTCTAGGTAAAGACCGAAGGCCACCGTGCCCAGGAACGAGATGAGAGCGATCACGATGGCCGCGTCCAGCCATCCGGGCTCGTCGGTGGCGATGGCGTGGAACAGGATGAGACCGGCAGCCAACAGGGACACCATTTCCAACGATATGACCCGATCGGGCAGGCTCGGTCCCCTGAACAGACGAACACAGGCCAGCAGGAGCGATAGGGTGAGCGCTCCCAGGCCCACTGTCATGGCCACGTCTAGCAAGGCCACGTCGCCCACCGTCATCGGAGCAGCTCTATCACGCGGCGCTCGAAGCCATCCTTCACCGAGCGCCGGAACTCCTCCCGGTCGGGAATGTCCATGCCATGTACGTAGAGCACCTTTCGGTCGGAGGACACGTCCAGGGACAGAGTCCCAGGGGTGAGGGTAATGAGGTTTGCCAGCAGGGTGATCTCAGCGTCCGACCGGACGTCCAGAGGGATGGCCACTACTCCTGGCAGGATGCGCGGCCTGGGGTGGATCACCACCTGGGCCACCCGCAGGTTCGCCAGTACCAGCTCCCGCAGGTAGAAGGCAAGGAATGAGAGAGCCTGGGGGAGCTTGTCGAAGTAGTCTGGGGCCTCCCCTCTGCGCCTCAGCGCCAACAGGGCGACAAACCCTACGCCAAACCCCAGGAGGAGGTTGCCACCGCTAAAGCGCCCGGTCAGCGCCACCCACACCAGCGCCAGCAGTACGTTGCCGAGAAACAGAACCATTTCAGCCTCCCAACACAGCAGTCACATACCAGCTCGGGTCCAGCAGGCTCTCGGCGGCTCTCATGGATAGTGCCACCAGAGGCTCGGCGGATAGGCCGAGAGCGAGCGTGCAAGCAGCCAGCCACAGCATAGGCGGCAACATGGTGCCCAGCCGCGCCGACTCGTGCCTAGGCAGTCCCTCAGGCACTGGACGCCAGAACGCCCCGGTCCATATCTTCATCATGGAATAGAGGGTAAGGATGCTGACCGCAAGCGCCACCGCGACCATGGCGTACTGCGCGGCCTCGATGCCCGCCCGAACCAGAAGCAGCTTGGCGAAGAACCCGGACAGCGGAGGCAAGCCTGCCAGCGACAGCGCCGGCACCAGGAACACGAAGGCCAGGACAGGACGGCTACGGTACAGGCCTCCCAGATGCCCGAGCTGATACGTGCCGCTGATCCGATGGGCGGCGCCGCTCACCAGGAACAGCGTAGCTTTCGCTATGATCACGTGGGCCATGAAGTAGATCGCCCCAGCCAGGGCCAGAGGTGTGAACAGCCCCAACCCCATCAGCAGATAGCCGATCTGGCTGATGATGTGGAAGCTGAGCAGGCGACGCATCTCCTGCTGAGCCACTGCACCAAGGACGCCCGTAACCATGGTGAAGCCGGCCGCCACGAGGATGATGGTGTGCGTATAGCCGACATCCTGAACGAACACCAGCGTGAAGCACCGCAGCAGGGCGTAGACTCCCACCTTGGTCAGCAGCCCCGAGAACACGGCCGAAACCGCCACCGGCGGGGTGTGATAGGAGTCGGGCAGCCAGAAGAAGAGCGGGAAGACCGCGGCCTTGATGCTGAAGGCGATGAGGAAGAGCATCGCCACGGTGGTGGCCAGGCCGGGAGGGATTGCCGCCGGCAGCTTGACGTTGAGGTCGGCCATGTTGAGGGTGCCCGTCTCCCCGTACAGCAGACCTAACCCGGCCAGGAACAGAGCCGAGGCGATCAGGTTCAGGGTGACGTACTTGAGCCCGCCCTCCAACTGCAGGCGCTCGCCTCCCAGAGCAAGGAGGACGAAAGAGGCGATCAACATCACCTCGAACCACACGTAGAGGTTGAACATGTCCCCGGTGAGGAAGGCGCCGCTCACCCCCATGATCAGCAGGTGCAGCAGGGGGTAGAACCCGAACGCCTGCCGCCGGACGTCCACACTATCCAGGGAATATACGGCGACCGAGAAGCCCACGATCCCCGCCAGGAGGACCATGATCGCACTCAGGTAGTCCGCCACCAGGGTAATGCCGAAAGGCGCCGGCCAGCCGCCCGCCTGGTAGACCACGATCCCCCTTCGCCAGACCATCGCCAGAAGGCCCAATCCGGCCGCCAGATGCAGGCCGGCACCGATCACCCCTATTCGTCGTTGCACCCGAACCGACCGCCACGCCAGTAGCGAGGCTGCGGCCGAGGTCAGTGGCACCAGCACCGGCAGTACCAGCAGGTTCGCAGCGTCGTGAGACGCGAGCGGCATCAGCGGTCTTCCAGGAGGAGCAGGTCGCAGTCCACCGTGCCGCAGATGGAGTGCACCCGGTGGATCAACACGAGGGCAAAGGCCAATACCCCGAGGCTGATGACGATGGCGGTGAGGATCAGCGCCTGAGGCAGTGGGTCCGCTACCGGCGCAGAGGGGACCGTCTGCCCCATCGGTATGATGGGCGCCGCCGCCCGGCTCGGGCCGGCGGCCACGAAGATGAGCAGGTTGGCGGCGTTGCTGAGCAGGGCCAATCCAAGGCCGATCTTCACGATCCCGCGTCGCATCATCATGTAGAAGCCGGCAGCGTAGAGGGCGCCGATCACGATGGCCAGGAGCACGCGCATCGTCTACTCCTCCTCTTCGAGGGCAAACATGATCATCAGAGTCACTCCAAACACCGCTAGGAACACCCCTAAGTCGAACAACACCGGCGTCCCCACTTCCAGATGCCCCAGGAACGGCAGCGTCACCTCCGTCCAGACGCCGGTCAGGAACGGCTGTCCCAAGACGGCCCCCACTGCCCCGCTGCCTACCACCAGGAGCAGGCCCAGCCCAATGGTGGCATGCGGATCCAGGCGCAGCAGGACGCGAGCGGCCGGCACCCCGTAGGCGAGCGAGTAGAGCACGAAGGCCGCAGCGGCCACCAGGCCCCCCACGAACCCGCCGCCGGGCTCATTGTGGCCTCGCTGAAGGATGAAGACGGAGAAGAGCAACAACAGGGGCAGCAGATATCGGCTCGCCGTGAGCAGTATCAGGGACCTCATCGTTTGCCACCTCTTGCCAGCGTCAGCCTGAGCAGAGAGAGCACACCCAGCGCCGCGGTCGCAAGCACCGTGGTCTCGCCCAGCGTGTCCAGTGCCCGGAAGTCCACCAGGATGACGTTCACCATGTTGCGGCCGTGTGCCAGGCTGTACGAGTAGAGCACGTGGAAGTCGCTGACGCGGGTAGGCAACGATACGCCGGAGGCGATCAGTGCCAGGGCTCCCATGGTGCCTCCCGCCGCCACGGCGACGGCCGCATCCCGTATCCTGGTGCGCCGAGCGGAGAGGACGGGGAAGGGCGGCAGGCGGTAGAGGATGGTGACGAACAGAATCACCACCAGGGTCTCCACCATGAACTGGGTCATCGCCAGGTCGGGGGCACCGAACCAGACGTAGATCAGACTGACCCCGTACCCCACCACCCCCAGGAAGGCAACCGCCGCCAGCCGGCTGCGGGCCAGCACCGCGCCCAAAGCCGCCGCCAGCATCACCAGTACCACGGCCACCTCGTAGAACCGGACATCCTCGGGCAACAGCGGCCCTAACTGCCACCCTCGCGTCAGCATGGTGAATCCCACCAAAGCCGCGGTGGTGGAGAGCACGATGAGGACGTACCGCCTCAGGTAGCCGCTCTGCAGTACGTCGGTCTGAATCCGGGCCACCGCATTTGTGACCGAGAGAGCGGCATCGTACCAGCGCGCCGGTCCTATCGCCGATACGGCCTGGATGGGCTCCACGGCCCGAACCACCCGCGGCCAGAGCGCCAACAGCCCTAGGCCGAGGGCGATGGTCAGGGCGCTCAGCCCCAGCACCGGGGTCAGCCCATGCCACAGCCCTAGCCCGGCCCTCACCTGCTGACCCAACAGCGCCGACGCAGCGGGCGATACCAGTCCCTGGTCCACCACTTCCAGTGCTAGCATGAGCAGCGCCCCCAGCATCGCCAGCACCACCGGTGGCAGCCACAGAGCCGGTGAGGCACCGTGAGGCTCCCTGGGCGTCTCCTGGCGGCGGCCCAAGAATGGCGTCAACCCCGTTCGCATGGCAACCGTGAATAGGAGCACGTGAGCGACCACCACCGCCGCCGTCACCGCGGGAGCCCACTGAGGCACGTCCCAGGCGGCCTGGTACAGAGCCTCCTTGCTGAGGAAGCCCAGCAGCGGCGGCACCCCGGCCATAGACAGGGCTGCCAGGGCCCCAGCTACCGCCACCAGGGGCAGGGGCCGCGCCAGCCCTCCCAGCCGGGCCAGATCGCGGGTACCCGTCTCGTGATCCACCACTCCCGCGACCAGGAAGAGACCACTTTTGTAGAAGGCGTGGCCCAATACGTACACGGCCAGGGCCACGGTGGCAGCCTCGGTGCCGATGCCCGCCAGCATCACCAAGGCTCCGAGAGCACTGACGGTGGCGTAGGCCAGCACCGCCTTCAGGTCGGTGTGTCGAATGGTGAGGACCGCTCCCACCACGAGAGTGACCGCCCCTCCTCCGGTCACCAGTCCCTGCCAGAGGGGTGTGCCGCCCAGTGCCGGAAGCAGCCGCGCCAAGAGGTAGACTCCTGCCTTGACCATAGTAGCGGAGTGCAGGTAGGCGCTCACCGGCGTGGGCGCCTCCATGGCGTTGGGCAGCCAGAAGTGGAAGGGAAACTGGGCTAACTTGGCGAAGGCTCCCACCAGCACCAGCACCAGCGCCGCCGGGTACCAGGGGTGAGTGCGGATCGCCTCTGCCTGCCCCGCCAGCTCAGCGATCGTTGCCGGACCGGTGATGCTTTGCAGGACCACCAGGCCCGCCAAGAGGGCCAACCCTCCGAAGCCGGTGGTGAGCAGCGCCTGGAGCGCGGCCTGCCGGGCCGCCTCGCGCTCGTGGTCGAACCCGATCAGCAGGAAAGAGGTGATGCTGGTCAGCTCCCAGAACACGAACAGAAGAAAGGGGTCGTCGGCTAGCACCACCCCTAGCATGGAAGCCATGAAGGCCAAGATGTAAGCGTAGAAGCGCCCCTGGCGCGGGCTCTCGGGGAGATACCCCCCGGCGTAGACCACCACCGCCGTCCCGATGCCCGCGATCAGGAGGGAGAACAGCAGGCTCAGCCCGTCCAGGCGCAAGGCGAACCGAATGCCCAGGCTTGGCACCCACGGCACGGACACCGCCGGCGGCAGGCCAGCGGCCGCTCCCCCTGCCAACCCCAGAAGCCGGACCGTCAGCCCTCCCGGCACGACGATGGCTGCCAGCCGGCCCAGCCGAGGCGATACGCGATACAAGCTAGGCGCCAAGACGGCGCCCAGGAGGCCTGCCAACACCAGAAGCGACAGCTCCATAGAGATTGCCTCTAGCCTCTACTCCCGGCGCACGCCATGGCGGTGAGGCCCGGGGCCGATCCCGCGCCCACGCGGAGTCCGCCCTACTTCCATACCAGGATGGTGGCACCCACCATCACCCCCACCGCCACCACTACGCCAAAGCCCAACAACACTGTTCGCCGCAGTTGTGGCGCCCCGTAGGCCACCGCCAGCACCGCCTTCGCGGTCGTGTTGCTGATGGCCGCCAGCACGATGGCCACCGCGGCTACGTCGGGCGCCACCTGGCCGAGTGCCGTCAGCTCGGCCATGCTCAGGGTGATGGCATCTACGCCCGTGAGGCCCGTCAGAGAGGCGGCGGCGTAGACGCCGGCCGACCCGAAGACATCCTGGGCCACCCGCACCACCACCAGCACCACCGCGAAGGCCAGGCCGAAGGCCACTGCGGTGGACAGCCGGAGCGGGTTGGTCACCTCCACTTCCTCTTGAGGCCCGTCCTGGAATTGCGGTCTGCGCCAGGCCAGGTAGGCGACCATCCCCAGGCTGGCAGCGAACATGGCCCCCAGCGGCACCGCCACGGCGCCCAGAAGAGGGGGATGGACCACCGCCACTTCCACCAGGATGCGAGGGAACATGATGCTGGACGCGAACAGAATGCCCCAGGCCAGCGTGGGTGAGAGCCGCGGAGAGCTCTTGCTCCTGCTGCTGAAGCTCAGGGTGCTGGCCGTGCTGCTCACCACCCCACCCAGGACAGCGGTGAGGCCGATGCCTCGCTCGGTTCCCAGAGCCTTCATGAGCACATACCCCAGGAAGCCGATACCCGATACGAACACCACTAGCAGCCAGATGGAGAAAGGGTTGAGCACCCCGAGAGGATCGAGGGCGCGGTTGGGCAGGATGGGCAGCACCACGGCAGCGACGATGGCGAACTCCAGAGTGGCCCGCAGGTCCTCCGCGCTCATACGCCGCACCGCACCGTGCAGGGGCGGCTTCAGGGCCAGCACCAGCGCCGTCACCACTCCCAGGGCCACCCCGAGCTCGGCGTAATCCCAGATTATGAGAGCGCCGAACTGGTAGCACAGCAGGGCCGCTACCTGCGTGGTCATGCCATGCCCCGACCCACGGTAGACACTGATCACGTAGCTGCCCAGGACGAGCAAGGCCAGGGCCGCAAACCCGGCGATGTAGGCCAGGGCGCCGGCACGGCCCTCCAGGTAGGCGGCTCCGGCTCCCAGCATGGCTATAAGCGGGAACGTTCGGATCCCCGCGAACTCGCGCTCATGCTGGCGCTGCTGGATGAACTCGCGCTCCAGGCCGATCAGCGCGCCTACTAACAGAACGGCGGCAAAGCGCCACCAAGGCTCCAACTCGGTAAGCAACGTCATGTTCGGGTACCAGTGCCCGGTGGTAGTGTGGGCCCGGATGTCGGCTCTCGATACGTCGCAGGGTCGCCTGGCCCGGGCGGCGATGGAAAACCGGCCCCGGCATTCTACACGGCAGGAGCCCCGGGGGCTAGCTGGCGATCACGAGCTCAGGATCAGGGGGACGAGTGTGTTCGGCCGGCAGTCGCGCGCAGGTGGTTTCGTCACAGGCTTTCGCGGCAGGCTCCTCGGCTGGCTAGGAGGGCAAGGCGCTGGCATCCTGGCCGGTTCCGGCCTCCTCCTGAGGAGTCCGCGCCCCCAGGCGCGGTAGGCACTGGGGGGGACAGCGCGCGTGGGCGCGCGCACTCCTCCAAGGAAGGTGTTCCTCCGGTCCAGTCGGGGCTGGGTCGCCTAGTGCGAGCGCAGGGAAGGCCCTGAGCAGCGGCGCTGGTGGCCATGTGTCCCCCCGATCCTGAGCTGCTACGCTGGCGATCACGAGCTCAGGGCCCCTCTCAGAGGAGTGCCGTCGCGTGCCCTGGCCCTACCGTGATGGGGCCTACGCGGGGGAGACCAGCACCAGGGGGAGGATCACCGGGTTGCGGCCGGTCTGCTCGTGGAAGTGCCGAGCTAACACCGAGCGAATGCGGTTGGCGATGGCGCCCCGGCCCGTGGGGCGGGATTCCTTCAGGTCCTGCAGCAGCACCTGGCGAGCGCTGTCTATGATACCGCCGAACTCGGGCAGATAGACGAAGCCCCGCGACACGATCTCTGGCTCTCCGACCACGCGTCCGCTGCTCTGGTCCATGAGCACCGACACGGCGACCACCCCTGCCTCCGCCAGGGCAGCCCGGTTGCGCATGACCGCCGGGCCGATGTCGCCCACGCCCGCGCCGTCCACGAAGACATAGCCGCCGGGCATTCGCTCGCCTATCCAGCCTCGCTCCTCGGTGAAGTGGAGCTCGTAGCCGTTCTCGGCCACGAACACGTTCTCCCTGGGCACGCCCATTTCGATGGCCGTCCGGGCGTGCAGGTGCAGGTGGCGAAGCTCGCCGTGGATGGGCACGAAGTAGCGCGGCCGAGTCATGGCAAGCAGTAGCTTCTCCTCCTCCTGGCCGGCATGCCCGGACACGTGTACGGGAAGCATCTGGTCGGTGATGACGTTGGCACCGCGCTGGAACAGGCGGTTGATGATGCGGTGCACCATTTCCTCGTTGCCCGGGATGGGGTGGGCCGATAGCACCACTGTATCCCCCGGCTTCAAGCTCACATGCGGATGGCGACCGGCCGCCATCCGTGCCAGCGCCGCCGAAGGCTCGCCCTGGCTCCCGGTGGCTAGGATGGTCACCTGATCGTCGGGCAGTTGCCCGATGTCCTCGATCCCGATGAGCGTGCCCTCGGGGATGCGCAAATAGCCCAGTTCCTGGGCCATGACAGTGTTCTTCTCCATGCTGAAACCGGTGATCGCCACCCGGCGCCCGTGGCGCACAGCCGCGTCCACTACCTGCTGGATGCGCGAGATCAGCGAGGCGAAAGTCACCACAATGATGCGCCCGCCAGCCTCGTGGAACACATCCCCAAGCGCCTCAGCTACCACCCTCTCCGAGGGGGTGAAACCGGGGGTATCGGCGTTGGTACTGTCCGACAGCAGCACGAATACCCCTTCTCCCCCCAGAGAGGCTAGCTTCACGAAGTCGGTGCCCCGCCCCTGGACAGGGGTATAGTCGAACTTGAAGTCGCCGCTGTGCACCACCAGCCCCAGGGGGCACCGGATGGCGAGCCCCAGCCCCTCGGGGATACTGTGATTGACGGAGAAGAACTCCACCTCGAAGGCGCCCAGCCGCACCTTGTCTCCCATGCGGACTTCGTGCAGCTCGGCCACGCTCAGCATGCGGTGCTCCTGCAGGCGCACCTTCACCAGACCCAGAGTGAGATCGCTCCCATAGACGGGCACGTTGACACTGCGCAGGAAGTAGGGCAGACCCCCGATGTGGTCCTCGTGACCGTGGGTCAGAATGACCCCGCGGATGCGGTCGGCCCTGGGCAGGATGAAGGTGTAGTCGGGGAGGACGAGGTCAATGCCCAGCATGTCGCTCTCGGGAAACATCACCCCGCAGTCGATGATGATGATGTCCCCCCCGTACTCGATGGCCATCATGTTCTTGCCTATCTCGCCCAGGCCACCTATGGGGGTTATGATGAGCTCGTTGTCTCTTGCTTGTTGTGCCATGTACAGACCATCCCCATCGAGGCAGATCACGCCCTTCTGTGAACCGGCCAGACGACCAAGCCGCTGCTTCTTCGCACGTCCAGCCGTGCAAACGCCTAACTCAGGGGATTGTAGCATGACGGCGGTGGAGCTGCAGCGTCACCAGAGACAGGCGCCGCGCGCCACTGGCCCAGGCCGGCTGGCGGAGTGGGGCTGTCTCTCAGGGGGCAGTACGCGGTCGGCGCGGCACGAGCAGAGCCAATACCAGGCCGGCCACCACCAGGACCATGGTCGTCGCCGGCAGAGCGGCCTCGATGCCCACCCGGTCGGCCAGGAAGCCGATCACGAACACGGCTAGGCTCCCCAGGGCCCAGCCTACTCCCATCATCAGCCCGGAGGCGACGGCGGCGGTGCGAGGGATGGTCTCTTGGGCCATGACGGTGTTGACCGGGGTGCTGGAGGTAAGCACCGCCGCCGCCAGCGCCAGGTGGAGCAACCGCATCGCCCCGTCGCTGTTGAAGAACAGGTACAGGAAAGGCAGCGCCAAGGCGAACGATACCCAGATCACCTCCCGGCGCCCGAACCGGTCGCTCAAGGGTCCGCCGAAGAACACTCCCACCGCCCCGGCCAAGCGGAACACGAATATGGCCGTAGCCCCGATGGCGAGGGCCAGCCCCTTGGCCTCCAGGTATATGGGCAGCATGGTGCTTATCCCCACCGAGGCGGCCGACCGCAGAGTCATGACTGCCAGAAGCAGCACCAGCTGCGAGCCCGCCCCCGCCAGTGCCGCCCTCAGGGACACGTGCCGCCGCCTGGATTCCATCTCCGCCAGCGGAACGCGCATGGCCCGGTGCACCAGCCAGGCCACCACCAGCCCTGGCACCGACAGCACCACGAGGCTCTCCAGGCCCCAGGCCTCTACCACCAGCACTGCCACTAGTGGACCGAGCGCGTGGCCGATGCTGCCCCCGGTGGCGAAGAGCGACATGGCGGTGCCCGCCCTCCCGCCGGAAAGCATGGCAGCCATGGCTGCGCCCTGAGGGTGATACAGGGCCACCCCGAAGCCACCAAGCACGATTAGGCCGGCAAGCAGCCACCCGTTGGGCGCCAGCCCCATCAGGCTGAACAGCACCGTCGCACCCACCAAACCCCAGGCCGCGTACGGTCGAGGGCGCCGGGCGTCCACCAGATAGCCCAGCAGCGGCTGGATGAGCGAGGTGGCGAACGACTGCAGGGAGGCCAGCCCTCCAGCCACGGTGAGGGAGAAGCCCAGCTTGGCGATCAAGTAGGGGAGCACGCTGGGGAGGTAACCGGGGTAGAAGTCGGCCGATGCGTGGCCCAGTGCCAGGGTCAGCACCGCCTTCATGCGGGCCGAGCTTCGGCTCCTCGCACCTGCCTCTGCGTCCAGCGTGCCGTTCCGGCACGGAGTGACGTCCACGGTCCCGGCCGAAGACCCAGACGTGCTCGGCGAAGGGCCAACCCTCGAGGCCGTCACTCTAGCCGGCGCCCGGACGGCCGGCCATCGCCTGCCAGCACGAATATGCCCGTCTCAGCGCGGAGGTTGGGCAGCAGATGTCGGCGCTCCCCCATCTGCCCTCCCAGGTAGACCTCCCGCAGAATGGCGATGCCGTGCTCGGCGCAGAAGGCACGAAAGTCCTTAATCGTGAGAAGGCGAGTAGCCGGGGTATCGTACCACCGGTAGGAGAGGTTGCGGTCGGACGGCATGCGGCCTGTGAGCAGCAGCTGCAGCCGAGCCTGCCAGTAGCCGCAGTTGGGGAAGCCCACGATCGCGCGCCGACCCACCCGCAGCATCTCGTCCAGCACCAACACCGGCTTGAGCAGTGACTGCAGCGTCTGATTCAGGATCACCCAGTCGAAGGACTTGTCCTGGTAGTCGGCCAGGCCCTGGTCCAGGTCGCCCTGAACCACGCTCAGCCCCCGGGCGATGGCCGCCTGCACCCCCGCCTGGGAGATCTCCACCCCGGCGCCGCGGGCGCCCTTTTCCGCGATGAGCCGGGACAGCAGCAGGCCATCCCCGCAGCCCAGGTCCAGCACCCGGGAGCCAGGCTCCACCAACCCCACGATGACGTCGTAGTCCAGCCTGCGTACGCCAACCTGCCCGGTGCTCTCTGCTACACTCATGTCACGCCGCTCTCCCTCGCCACGGCGGCCAGGAAGTTGCGGATCAGGCTCTCCTGCTCTTCCACTTCCAGCAGGAAGGCATCGTGACCGTAGTCGGACTCGATCTCACAGTAGGACACGTCCACGTCGTTGGCCTTGAGAGCGCTCACGATTTCCCGCGACTGCGAGGGAAGGTAGAGCCAGTCCGAACTGAAGGCGATCACCAGGAACTTGGCCCGCACCCCCCGAAACGCCTCTACCAGAGAGGCCTTGCCGTTGGTGAGGTCGAAGTAGTCTATGGCCTTGGTTATGTAGAGATAGGTGTTGGCATCGAACCTCTCGGTGAACTTGTCGCCCTGATAGTAGAGATAGCTCTCCACCTGAAACTCAGTGGCGAAGTCGTAGCCGTAGCGCTCCCGATCCTGCAGGCGGCGGCCGAACTTCCGCCTCATGGACAGCTCACTCAGATAGGTGATGTGCCCCACCATGCGGGCCAGGGCCAGACCGTCCACCGGCGGATCGTTGAAGGCATAGTAGTTGCCGCCGCGCCACTTCGGGTCCGACATGATTGCCCGTCGGCCCACCACGTCGAAGGCGATGCCTTGGGCTGACTGCTGGGCCGCGGTGGCGATCGGTATGGCGCTGCGGACCACGTCGGGGTAGTCCACCGCCCACTGGAGCACCTGCATGCCCCCCATACTGCCACCGCTCACGCTGAGGAGGGATTCGATGCCCAGGTGTCGCAGGAGTTCCCGGTGCACTCGCACCATGTCCGCCACCGTGACCACAGGGAAAGCCAGGCCGTAAGGCCGGCCCGTGCGCGGGTTGATGGAAGATGGGCCGGTGGTGCCCATACAGCCGCCGATCACATTGGCGCAGATCACAAAGTAGCGGCTGGTATCGAAGCCCTTTCCCGGGCCCACCATGTCGTCCCACCAGCCAGGCTTGGCATCGTCCGGGCTGTGCCGACCAGCGGCATGAGCGTCGCCCGAGAGAGCGTGGCAGAGCATGATGGCATTGGAGCGATCGGCGTTCAACTCCCCATACGTCTCGTAGGCGACTGTGATGGGACCCAGCTTCTCGCCGCTGTCCAGCCTGAGCTCGTTAGGCGGCTCGAAGAGACGCACGTATTGCGTTTGCACGATACCTACGCTGCGCTCATCCATGCGAAGCGGTACCTCTACATACGGCAGTGGAGCCGCGGGCCGGGTCGGCGCCGATCGGCTCCACAGGTGATGCTGGCATCTGCCTGAAAGAATACTGTATGGGTGCGGCAGTAGCTTGTCAAAAGCACGGCAGTCAGGCTTTCCTTCCGATCCGGCGGATGGTATCCTGACGGGCGCGCAGGCGCCCAGCGACGAGGCCCGAGCAAGCACCGAAGCCTAATCAGCGGGACGCAGCATTCAGGAGACGTACGTGAGTTTCGTTGTTCCCACGAGTGACATCCTCGCCGCCGGGTCACTGCTAGCTTACTACCTGCTCGTAGTGGTGCTCTTGCCCACACTGCTCAAAGTGCTGACGAAGACGCCCACGGAGCTGGTGCGCAAGATGCAGCACATCGCCTATAGCCTCTCGGTATTCATCCTGCTAAACCTGTTTAGCACCTGGTATGTAGCAGTTGGCGCTGCGTTTCTCCTGGTGCTCCTGGCCTACCCCGTCCTCCTGTTGGTGGAGAAGACCCCCCGCTATCTCGAGGTCTTCGTGGACAGGACGAAGCACGGCGGGGAACTGAGGAAGCAGCTCCTCTACGTGCAGCTCTCCTTTGCCATCCTCATCTCTGTCTACTGGGGGCTCATGGGACCTCAGTGGCGTTATGTGGTGGCGGTGGCCGTGATGGGGTGGGGCTTCGGCGATGCCGCCGCCGCCCTGATCGGCAAGCGGTTCGGCCGGCGTCGCTTCCTCACCCGGTACATCGAAGGCGCCAAGACGCACGAAGGCCTGTGGGCTATGATGGTGGTGGCCGGCACCGCTCTCTTCTACACCCTCCTGCTGTATGCGGGGAAGCCCTGGTACGTGAGCCTGGTGATGTCCACCGTCGTGGCCCCGGTCTGCGGGATTGTGGAGCTGTTCTCCCGGCGAGGCACCGATACCCTCACCGTGCCCCTCGCGGCAGCAGCCGTCACCCGGCGCCTGGCCATCGTGCTGTCGCTTCTGGGCTGGTAGAATGAATTCCCTGCCCGACAACCAGGTCTGCCGGCGCGAGCGCACTCTGCTGGCGGCCGTCCTCCTCAGCGCCTGGGCACCACTGGCCACTGGCGTCGCCGTTATCACCAGCCGCTCTACCACCCAGTTGGCCGACTTCGTCCGCCGCACAGTCGAGCTGATAGCTCTGTTCATCTCCTGGCGGGTGTTCCGCTACTTGGCCCGCGGCCGGGAGCTGGACGCCCACACACGAGCCCGGGTGGAGAGGGTGGCGGGCCTGAGCGTGGCCGCCGCCTTGGGCTGCTCCGCCGTAGTGATGTCGGCGCTCGCCCTCTCCCGCGGCCTCTCTTACCGCCCGGGCGGCAACGTATACCCGGGCCTGGCCATCGCCGGCATGGGACTTGTCACCAACCTTTGGTTCTGGCGACGTTACGTCGGCCTGGCTCGCGAGCAGTACAGCTCGGTGATCGAAGCCCAGTGTCACCTGTACCGGGCCAAGGCCCTAGTAGACCTGTGCGTCATCACCGCCCTGGCGGCGGTGGCGCTCGCCCCCTCCCACGGAGCCACCGGCTACGTGGATCTGCTGGGATCGCTGGCCGTGGCCGCCTATCTGCTCTGGAGCGCGCTGCGGGCGGCGCGCACGGCGATGGCCGCCGGCGACTCCGTCCCGGGCCCTGCCCGGGCGCGAGCCCGACCAGTGGACGAATACGCCGAAGTATAGCCGTCGGCGCCGGAGGGCGCGCCTACCTCCAGGGCGCAGCTGTGGCCGCCGGCAGGACCTCTCCCCCCAGAACCACTCGGCGCGGCACCAGCGTCCGCTCCGCCACCCGCTTGTTGCCAAAGCAGTCGTCGAAGCGGAAGCGCCCCTCGATCTCCTGCAACAGGGTCACATCGGCCCGCCGCCCGGGCGCCAGCGACCCCGCTACCGTGTCCAGCCGCACGGCCCGGGCCGCCTCCACCGTCACCCGTCCTACCACCTCCTCCAGAGACAGCCCCAGCCACAGGAACTTGGCCATCACCGTGGGTAGGTCGTACACGGGCCCGTGCACGTTGTAGACGTGCAGGTCGCTGCTGATAGTCCCCGGCAGGAAGCCCTGCTCCAGGCTGGCCTCTATCACCGGGAAGGAGAAGCTGCCGGCGCCGTGGCCCACGTCGAAGACGATACCTCGGTCCGCCGCCGCCCGCGCCTCAGGCAGCACGCGGCCGTCCTGGCCCAGGATTCCCCCCGGCCACCCGTGGAAGGCGTGAGTGACAATGTCTCCGGGCCGGAGGAGGGCAAGCAACTCCGCCAGTGGGGCGGGTAGCCTGCCCACGTGTACCATCACCGGCAGATCTAGCCACTCAGCAGCAGCCACGGCCCGACGCAGCGGCTCCAGTCCATTGTCGCCCACCCGGGCCAGGTCCTGGCGCACCTTCACCCCCAGGACCCTGTCCCGATTGTCGTTGGCTATGGCAGTGCAGGCGGCCACGTCCAGCCAGCGCAAGTCCGTCCCCTCGCCCACCGAATCGCTGATCAGCCCCATTCCGCTTATGTTGAGAAGCGCATAGAGGTCCAGGCAGGATCGCTCCAGCACATAGCGGCGCATGGCAGGCCAGGTGCAGCGCCCGGTCGTGCCCGCGTCCACCGCCGTGGTCACGCCGGTCCCCAGGGCGGCGCGATCCAGGTCAATCCCGTAGTGCGACACCCCTGGCAGCCCGTGGACGTGTATGTCCACCAGCCCCGGGGTGACGATGAGGCCAGAGGCGTCCAGATCGCGCCGGGCGGCGCCCCGCACCTGCCGTTCCACTGCCTCCACCACCCCGTCGCTTACGGCGACGTCGGCCCGCTGGTGCAGGCCCTGAGAGGGGTCCACTACGATTCCTCCGCGGATCACAAGGTCATACATGCTCACCGTCTCCTAGAGCGTCTGTACCAGGTCCGTCACGGCTGCAAGCAGCACTTCCTCCGCCTCGGGCGCATAGGGCGAGCTGCGAGCCAGGGCCTCGTACCCGCCCTCTGCATAGTGCTGGGCGGTGGCCAAATAGCGGCTGCGGGCGTTGCAGTAGCCGGCCACCACTATCTGCTGCCAGCCTTCGAGCATTTGCTCCAGCCGAAGGGCATAGTCCACCACCGGTTCACCGGGCAGGCCTATGAGCAGCAGGCTCCCGATGCGAACCGCCTGGACGGGGTAGTCCACCATGCCCGCCTCGCGCCCGGGCAGCGGCAAAATCCGGTCCACCCCGCCAAGAGCCGCACCCAGGACTCCGGCCGCGACCCTCTCCCGGGTGGCGGCCCGAGCCGCGGCTCTCGCAGCGGCCGCCCCGAGCGAGTAGCCGCACCAGAGCAGGTCGGCCTCGTCAGCGCTGCGGAAGCCGGTTTCGCCCGGGAGATTGGCCCTGACGTTGCCCGTACATCCCTGGATGAACATGGGAACACAGAACGGGCCGAAGACTGCCCTGAGGAAGTCCTGCGCCACCCCAGGGAAGTCCGCCGAGATAGCCAGGTTGTCGGCCCGCAGAGCATTGGCGTGACAGACCGCGTGGAACAAGATAGCCAAGGGGGAACCATCCTCCCTCTGCACTCTCAGCACCCGCACCCGCCGGTCCACTGGTCCCTCGGGATTCGGGGCCATCCGCACCGTCCCGTCGGAGCCCTTGAGACGGCGGTTGATGTTGAACTCGATGGCGTCCTCGTCGTAGACGATGGTAACCGGCTCGAGCAAGGACGACGCTTCCTGGCCGGCGCCGATCACCTTCTCCACTACCTGGGAGACGTAGCCGTCGTAGCGCAACACGTCTGGCCCGGCGTGGGTATGGGAGTAGTTGACAAGCACATGGGCCGGCGGCACGCCGATGCGCTCCTCCAGGCCCCGCCGGATCTGTTGGGTGGACTGCCACTGGATGCTAAGCAGGTCCAGCGTGACCAGGACCAGACGGGTCTCTCCGTTGTCGAGCAGAAGGAGACGCCCGCGCAGTGGGTCGCGGACGGCATTACTAGGGTCTTTTCGGTCCCCGTAGCCGCCCAGGTAGTACCCGACCGGCGGAGTCAGGTCCACGGTGATAGCAGCGGCATGCAAGCCGACCGCCCGTGCTGGGTCGTCCATGATCCTCCTCCTTCGTCGTCATTCCGGCGCGCGTCGGCCGACACCAGCGCGCTCCTATCCGTTCTCCAACCCACGGGCATCGCCGCAGGCCTCGGTATCCAACCCCAGCCCGTAGACGGCCAGTTCAACCCGGATGGTGCGGATCTCGTGGGGACGGAAGTGCAAGGCGATCTCGTTGTCCTGCCACCGCACCCGCCCCTCCGCCTTGCTTTCCTCCAGGTGATTGGTCTCCTGCACCAGGGCCACCGGCTCCGGGAACCGGAGGCAAGCGGTGGTCTCCTGGCCATGAGCCTCGTACAGACGCAGGATGAGGGCTCCTCGGGTCCACTGGCCCTGCTCCAACTTCAGCGCCGTCAACACTACGTTGGCCGGCCCTACCTCCACCAGCCCGAGCGACGGCGGGAGCGCCGCCTTGAGCCCCGGCGCCCCCCAGGGCGAAATCACGCCGGAGCGCTTCATCTCCCGCCGGGAGACGAAAGGTAGGTTGAACTCCATCCCCCGCCGGACTACTTCCGCCGACTGCCAGCCCCCTGCATGAGGATACAGGGCATACACGATCTCGTGCTCGCCCTCGTCAGCCAGGGGGTCCAAGTCGCCGATGCCACGCAAAAGAGTCAGCCGCAAGGTGCCCTTCTCGGCATCGTGGCCGAAGCAGCCGCGATTGAGCAGGGCGGCGCCTCCAGAAGGCCCGCTCAAGTCCGCCCAACGGTGCGCAGGCACCTCCTGACCGTTCGTCGGGCGCTCGATGGACCCGAAGGGCACGTCGTAGGTGGCCACGGCCTCAGGTGCGTCCAGTCGAAAGGCCACCTTCAGCGCCGCCTCGCGCTCGTACCAGTGACAGACGCAGCGGAAGAACACCACCGGCACGCCGCTGCACAGGGTGACCTGTCGCTCAAAGTGGGAATCCCGCCAGTAGGAGGACGCGCTTAGAGTGGCACGGGCTGGCCCCGCCTCCAACAGCCTCACCTGGTCGGCCCGGTCCAGCTCCTCCGTTTCCCCCGTGGGCCACATGATCCAGGCGCTGGACTTGCTCGGGTCCTCGCCCAGCAACTGGAGGGCGTTGCTGGGGCCGGATAGCACTTCCACGCCCCGGCGCTTGTCGAAGATACTGCTGACGTTGCCGCTCCGCTCGTCCATTGTGACTCGCAGAAACTGGTTCTCGATGGTGCTCTGGCCCACTCGCAGGTCCGACTCAGGCTCAACAGCGACGGCCTCGAGGACGCGGTAGAGGCGATAGCCTACCGGAGGCACCTCCCTGGCGGTGAAGGCGACGTCCACCATGTGCCAGGGGCCTTCGTGATGGTGAGACACCACCTGGGCGGGCTGAAGGCCGCCGCTCTCGTCCACCACGGCCAGCCTGCCCGGAGCCTCGGCCATCCGGAGGGTAGCCAGAGCGGGCCCGGTGCGCTCCCACGCCAGCGGGTTGAACACGATCACCGGCTGGCCTTCACCGCGCGTATCTAGCCGGGCCCCCACCTCGCCCATGGCCGTCAGAGCAATCTCCTCAATCTCCCGGCCGATGCTCTCGTACTCGCGCTCGTTGTCCAGATAGACTGGGTGACGGGAGGTGCCGGGGATGTCGTCGTGGAACTGATGCCGCAGCAGCGCCTGCCAGATACGGTCGAAGTCCACCCGGGGACACACTGGCTTGCGCTGCAGCAGCGAAGACAACGACGCCAGGCGCTCCGCCGTCAGGAGATCGTGCTGCAACGCCACGATGCGCCGCTTGTTGCGTCCCTCCGATGTGAACGGACCCCGAGAGACGTCCAGAAGCTCTCCCCGGAATACGTAGGAGCGGCCGTCCCGCTCCCCTGCCTCCGCCATGCGCCATCCCAATGTCTGGAAGAAGGGCTCGGGCAGGCTATGGACGAACCGGGGCGCACCCGGCCGCGACTGCATGTCGGCCAGAGCGTCGAGGTCGCCCTGGCGGGGGCCGCCTCCGTGGTCGCCCATGCCGTAGAGAACGAGTACGTCGGTCAGCCCCGTGACCCGCTCCCATTCGGGGAGAACGTCCAGCACGGAGGGGGAGAGGGCGATCCCATACCCCAGAGGCGCCCGGCAAGTCAGCACCTGCGAGCCGTCCGGCCCTTCCCAGATGAACGCCGGCATGCCCTGGGGCGTGGCCCTAATCATCAGGAGGTACCTGATGCCGCACCCAGCCATGATGGTAGGCAGGGTGTGGGCGTGGCCGGAGAAAGAGTCCGGGCACCAGTCCACCACGATGCGCTGGGCCAGCCCCTGAGCCCGCATGTACTGGGTGCCGAGGAGGTAGTGACGAATGATGCTCTCGTCGCCGGTCAGCATGTGGTCGTACTCGGCCCATCCCCCCACCACGGCCCAGCGCCCGTCCTGCACGGCCTCCTCGATCTTTCGGTACAGCTCCGGGTGGTGCTCTTGCATGGCTTGGTAGAGGGCCATCTGGCTCTGCACGAAAGTGAAGTCGGGGTCCCGCTTCATCAGCGCCAGCACACCGGTGAAGGTATCTGGGGCCACCCTCTCGATCACCTCGTTCAGCCGCCAGCGGTACACCAGGTCTATGTGGGCGTTGCCCAGGAGGTGTACCGTGAACCGGGAGAGGTCCTGCTCCATGTGTTCCCCCTTTACGCAGCCGCGGCCTAGGGCGGCTCCCAGGGCCGACGTGCGCTCGGTCGTCGGTGGCGGGTATCATACCGCCTGCGGGAAGGAGGCGAAAACCATCCCCGCGTCACTCAAGAGGGGAGCAGGCAGTGCCACCCAAGCGAGAGACCGACCTGTATGCCCCGGTGCGGGACTACCTGGTGGCCCAGGGTTTCACCGTCCAGGGCGAGGTGGCCGGGTGCGACGTCACCGCCGTCCGCGCCCAGGAACCTGGCTCGCCGGGGGAGCCTAGCCTGGTAGTGGTGGAACTGAAGCGCCACCTCTCGGTAGATCTGCTGGCCCAGGCGGTGCAGCGCCAGGCACTCACCGACTCCGTCTATCTGGCCGTGCCTCGTCCCTCGGGGCGACGGCAGCGAGGTCGCTGGAAACGGACACTTGCCCTACTGCGGAGACTGGAGCTGGGTCTCATGCTCGTCTCCACTGACTCGGAGGGCGCGACGGTGGAGGTCGTCTGCCATCCCTTGCCTCACAGCCGCAGGCGAAGTCGGGCGCGGCGTCGCGCCATCATCGGAGAGATGCAGGGACGGTCGGGCGACCACAATCTAGGCGGCAGCACCGGCCGCAAGTTAATGACCGCCTACCGCGAGGAGGTCCTCAGGACGGCGATGGCACTCGCCACCGAGGGCGAGTGCACGCCGCGCCGCCTGAGGGAACTCGGCTGCGGGGCCAAGACGCAGTCCATCCTGTATCGCAACCACTACGGATGGTTCGAACGCCTGGGCCACGGCCTCTACCGGCTCTCGGAAGAAGGCTGGCACGCCCTGGAGCAGCACCGGGACGTGCTCGACGCGCACGCGGGGCGCCAGGCCAACGGGTCATCGGGTTCCTGACGGTCTCGGCGCACCGAGGCCTGGCGAGTTCGGGTTAGGCTCGTCACGGCCCGGTGCGTCCGGCTCCCAGGGCAGCGGCCGCAGCTCAGATAGAGAGCAACCTGATATAGCCGCTGATGTACTCCGGCATCTCGGTGAGGGTGACGCCCGGTCCGGCAGCCTGTCTTAGTCTGTGTAGCGTCTCGTCGCTAGGCCTGCCGAATATCTCGTAGCGATGAAAGTCCATGAACTCGGCCAGGCGCCTCAGTCTGTCCTCCAGGCCCTCCATGTGGCGTTCCATGGCGTCTGCGTCGGCGTACACCTGCACGTAGCCTACCTCGTTGCCGTCCGCGCTCAGGTACGTTAGGTAGGCAAGAGTCTGAGGCTTTCCAGCCCTGAAGGCCTCCGTGAGCTCCGGGCTCATCGCTCGCAAGCCGTCAACCTTGCCCGGCTTGACCTTGTGCACAGCCACAAAGACGATTGGGTCTGACACGGTTTATCTCCTTCACTATGACTTTTCCCAACACCGACACCAACACCGGCAACGCCGACGGCGGAGGCCCTGTCTCCGCTCATCAACGCGCCTGGCCACACATACCTCAGGCGACTCAATATGCACCGCCTTCGGGTGCGCCCGACCCCAAGCATAGGCCCTCCGCTTCGCCATGACAACGCCTCCGAAATGGCGTCCTAGGGCGTTGACAGGGTCCTGGGGCAGGCCAGCAGAGGTGACTGCCGGAGAATGCTGCGGGCGAACACGAGGTTCGCCCCTACGGCTAGGGCGTTGACAGGGTCCTGGAGCAGGCCACCAGAGATGACTGTCGGGACCGGGCTGGGCGCTATCGGGGGCTGCAGCGTCTGTGTTCCATGCCTGCTGGCTGGCCAGTGGCGGTTCCTGGCCCGCGCCAGATGGCAGCTCGCCCAACGGTGGCTCGACTTTGAGAAAGCCGTAATCGCGTCCTACCGACTCTAGCGGATGTGGCCAGGAAGCGTATACTATCTACTCGCCGACGACAGAGCCGACAGCGGCGGTTGCCTTAGGGGGCGCGCCAGCCGCGGGTCCTCTGCTCCGTGCGCATTCCATCCTCGATGCAATGCCGCCACCTTGTGCCGAGCGGCGTGGAGGGCACCGCGTGAAGACGGTTCTGCTCTTGGCCGTCTCCAACCTGTTCATGACCCTGGCCTGGTACGGCCACCTCAAGTACAAGTCGGCGCCTCTCTTGCGGGTGATCGTTATCAGTTGGATGATCGCCTTCGTTGAGTACTGCTTTCAGGTGCCTGCCAACCGTATCGGTCATGGCCAGTTCTCCGCCGCTCAGCTCAAGACCATGCAGGAGGCCATTACCCTGGTGATCTTCTCCGGCTTCTCCGTTCTCTACCTCAAAGAGAGCCTGCGGTGGAACTACATCTTGGGCTTCCTGCTCATCGTGGCGGCGGTGTTTGTCATCTTCAAGAAGTGGTGACCTGCCCCACCGGGTGGCCGCCGGCACAACGTTTGCATGGCCACCAGGAAGGGAGAGACGCGGCTAGCTGCCGCGCTCCCTAGGAACCTCTGCGTCGGAGGGACGTGTGGCCAAGAAGGAAGCAGTGAAGAAGAACGTGGTGGTGTCGGCGCGCCGAGATGGAACCTGGGCAGTGAAGCGCGAGGGAGCCCGCTGCGCCACCAAGACCCTGGACACCCGAGAGGAGGCGGAGGCCTTCGCCCGCCAGCTCGCGGCGGAAGAAGGAGTGGAGGTAATCGTCGAGGGCTGAGAGTTGGACTGAGCGGAGGGACAGCAAGCGATGAGCCCCGGGTCCTCGCGGCCCGAGGCTCATCGCCCTTTGTACAGAATGGGCGTAGAACGCTCCGCCCCGGCGCCCCTAGATTTCCGCTCTCAGCAGCCGCATTCCATTGAAGATGACCAGCAGCGAAGCGCCCACGTCGGCGAACACGGCCATCCAGAGAGTAGCCACCCCCGCCACCGCCAGCGCTAGGAAGAGTGCCTTGATGGCCAGGGCCACGCCCACGTTCACGGCTATGGTTCGCCTGGCGCTCCGGCCCAGCCGGATCAGCCCCGGCAGCCGGGCCAGATCGTCGGCCATAAGCACCACGTCCGCCGTCTCCAGCGTGGCGTGAGACCCGGCCGCTCCCATGGCGATCCCCACCGTGGAGGCTGCCAGCGCCGGGGCGTCGTTCACCCCCTCGCCCACCATGCCCACGTGGCCGTGACGGGCCACCAACTCGGTCACCGCCTCCCGCTTGTCCTCCGGGCGCAACGACGCCCGGTACTCCTGTATGCCCAGCTGGCGCGAGATGGCGGCGGCGGTGCGCTCGTTGTCGCCGGTCAACATCACTAGGCGAAGCCCCATCTCCCGCAGCACACGCACGGCTCCCGCTGCCTCCGGCCGCGGGGAGTCCTGCAGCCCAATCAGGCCCACAGGCCGCCCCTCCAGCGCCAGGGCCACCACCGTTCGGCCCTGGTCATGCAGGCCGCCTGCCTGCCCATCTAGACCGTCGGCTCCGGCGCCGCACCGCTCCCGGACGAACTCCACCTGGCCGGCGCACACGCGCCGCCCGGCGATGACCGCCTCGACCCCGCGACCCGGAGTCTCCTGTAGCACTTCCACTCCAGCCGCCGGGGCTAGACCGCGCATGGTCGCCTCTCGTACGATGGCCGCCGCCAGGGGATGCCCCGACCGCTCCTCGGCAGCTGCCGCGAGGGCGAGCACCTCCGCCTCCGACGCCCCGTTGAGCGGTATCACCTCACTCACCACCGGCCGGCCGGTGGTGAGCGTGCCCGTCTTGTCCAAGGCCAGGGCCCGGATCTGTCCCAAAGCTTCCAGGTAGACGCCCCCTTTGAGGATGACACCACGGCGCGCCGCCCGAGCGATGGCGCTCACCACCGCCACCGGAGTGGAGATGACCAGAGCGCAGGGGCAGGAAATCACCAGCAGCACCAAAGCTCGGTAGAGCCAGTCCCGGAACGGTCCCAGCCCCAATGCCGGAGGAATGGCCGCCACTGCCACCGCCGCGACCATCACCGCCGGGGTGTAGTACCGGGCGAATCGCTCCACCAGCCGCTGGCTGGGCGCCCGACGCGACTGCGCCTCCTGCACCAGGCGTACGATCCGGGCCACGGTGGAGTCCGCGGCTGGACGGAGGGCGCGCACCTGCAGCGCCCCCATCCCGTTGACCGTCCCGGCGTACACCGCTTCCCCGACGGCCTTGGGCATCGGCACCGACTCGCCCGTGAGGGTGGACTCGTCCACACTGCTCTCGCCCGCGGCGACCAGCCCATCCACCGGGATGCTCTCTCCCGGCGAGACCAGCACCACGTCCCCAGGAACCAACGCCGACACCGCGACCCGCTCCGGGACACCATCGCGCAGCCGGCTGGCCTGCCGCGGACTGAGGTCCAGCAGCCTGCTGATGGCCCTCCGGGCTCGGTCCATGGTGTACCCCTCGAGCGCCTCACCGAGGGCGAACAGGAAGACGACGGTAGCCGCCTCGCTCAGCTCCCCGATCGCTACTGCGCCCGTCACCGCCACCGTCATGAGCACGTCTATGCTGAGGGTACGCGACACCCTCAACACCCTGATACCGGATCGGGCGACCCGGAACCCGCCCACGACGATGGCCACCAGGAAGGAGATGTCCGCCACCAGTCCTATCCCGGCCAGGCCCAGGAGCATGCCGGCCAGGGTGAAGAAGCCGGCCGCAGCCACTGGCCAGTCCTTGCGCAGCCGGTCCCCGGGTCCAACCCGAACCGAAACCGCCTCGTCTCCCTCGGAGAGGGAGAACCCGGCGGCCGCAACCGCTTCCCTGATGGGAGGAAGGACTTCCTGTCCCGAATGGGTCACCACGGTCAGGCGCCCGGTGGCAAAATCCAGCTCCGCGAACTCCACTCCCTCGATCCGGCGGAGCTCCTCCTCCAGCTCACGGGCGCAGTCGGGGCAATCGAGCCCGGAGACCGTCAGCGCCAGCGCTCCGGAAGGGGGCGGCTCCAACTCGAAGCCAGCTCGCCTGGCCTGAGCCACAATCTCGCTTTGGTCCACCTGGGCGGCATCGTACTCCAGTCGGAGGGTGGCCGAGGCCACGTTGGCCTCGGCGAACAGGACGCCAGGTAGGTCTTGCAGAGCCCGCTGCAGGGCCGTGGCGCAGTCAGCGCAGTGAAGCCCTTCCACACCTAGGTTCAGGTGCTTATAGCGCGCGTCCAGCCGCAGGCCTTCCTCGCGCACCACGTCCTCGATCTGGCTCAGTCCCGCCAGGGTTGGGTCGTAGGTGAGCACCAGAGCGTCGCCTTCCTGGTCCAGAGAGGCCACCTCCACCCCGCGTATACCCTCCACCTTCTCCCGCAGAGCCTCGAGGCATCGGGCACACTCGGCGACGCCGCGCGCCACCGCTCTCAGCGGTACAACCCCGGTCCGCATCCCACTGGGCCAAGTTGCACCAGCGGAGTCTTCCCCACCGTCGGACATATGACTTCCGCTCCACCCCGCGCCGGTCACAGCCGGAACGGTCTCATTGGCAGGTTTCGTTAGCGCTCATTATAGCATCGCCGTCCGTCCCCATGCCCGCTGGGGGCCGTACCCCGCCGCTGACCTGGTCAGGCACCGATGCGGCTCCCCCGCCCCTCCTGCGAAGCGCGCCCGGGCCAGGCGGGCTCTATACCAGCCCCAACTGCTCGAGCGCCCCGCGAAGCTCTTGCCACTCTTCATCGGTCAGCTCGGGCAGCGGCCGGCGCACCCTCCCCGCCGGCATACCCATCATGGCCAGGGCCTCCTTGCAGGGCGAGACATACCCGGGATCGTACTCGAGCAACCGATTCAGAACTTGCAGCCGGAGGTGCAGCTCCCTGGCCTCGTCATGGCGACCAGACACCGTCAGCTCGTACACCTGCACCATCTGCGCCGGCATCACGTTGGCAGCGGTGGAGAAGATCCCGCGAGCACCCACGCAGAGGGCGGGGTAGAACTGGCTGTCTATGCCGGTGCAGACGGACATCCGCTCACGGGCCAGCCTGACCACCTCCACCAGCTCGCCCAGGTTGTCGTTGCTCTGCTTCAGGCCGATGATCCCCTCCACCTCGGCCAGCCGGGCCAACAGGGCCGGGGACAGGTTGTTGCCCGTGTACAGCGGGTTGTTGTAGACGACGATCGGGATGTCCACCGCCTCGGCCAGCTCCCGGTAGTGCCGTTCCAGAGAGGACGGGGGCAGCCCGAAGTAGTAGGGCGCCGTGACGATGACCGCGTCGGCGCCGATAGCCTGGGCGTCTTCGCTCAGGTCTATGGCCTCCCGGGTGCTACAGGCTGCCGTTCCCGCGATGACCGGGACCCGGCCCTGGACCTCGTCCACCACTATGGCAGTGACAATGCGCTTCTCCTCCCGCGAAAGGTGGGGGAACTCCCCCGTACCTCCGGTAGTCATGACGCCGTGGACACCATTCCGCAGCACGTGGTCGGTGATGCGCCGCAACGCCGGCTCGTCCACCGCATCCGAAACGGTGAACGGCGTCACGATGGCGGGGATCACTCCTCTCAGGGCATCGGCGGTCAACATAGGCTTCCCCTCCCCTTGTGCGGTCACTAAGCGTCCATTAGTCTGGCACACAACTGCCCGTCCGTCGAAGCACGGAAGCACCCGCCCGCCATGGAATCCGTCAGGCGCATTCTCGGGAGGCTCATCGGCGGCCCATCCTTCCCGGACGGCCACACCCCGATCACGTAAGGAGGGAGGGTGGAGAACCTCGACCGCATCGCAGCCATGAACCGGCAGCACTGGGAGCGAATGGTGCGGGAGGGTTGCGGTTTCACCCTCCCCTCCCTCGATCTGGACCGCGTCCTGATTCGCCGCTATGCCGAAGGCAGCCTCGATCATCCCCCGGAGCCGCTCATCTGGATGTACCCCGCCAGCATCCTGGACGGCGTCGAGGGCAAGGATGTGCTGTGCCTGGCCTCCGGTGGAGGGCAGCAGTCCGCCGTCTTCGGCCTGCAGGGCGCCCGGGTGACCGTGGTGGACCTGGCCGAGGGGCAGTTGCAGGGCGACAGGGTGGCGGCAGAGCACTACGGCTACCCGGTCACCACTATCCAGGCCGACATGCGCGACCTATCCTGTCTGAGCGACGAGTCCTTCGACCTGGTCTACCAGGCGCCCTCCGTGTGCTACGTCCCCGACTTGCGGCCCGTCTTTGCCGAGGTAACCAGGGTGCTTCGGCCCGGCGGTGTCTATCGGGTGTGCTTCACCAACCCGGCCACCGAGTTCGTGGGGATGGAGTCCTGGGACGGCCACGGCTACCGGATCAGCCTCCCGTACGCTCAAAAGGAAGAGACCTCCGGGGGCTCGGCGCAGTTCCGCCACTACCTGGCCGACATCTTCAACGGCCTCCTCGCCGCGGGGCTGTCCATCGAGCAGGTCGCCGACGATCCCCAGTACTTCACGGAGCACCGCCCGCCGCCCGACCCGGGGACCTGGCACCACTACCTGCTCTACTGCGGCGGGTTCGCCGTGGTATCCAGGAAGAGGCCCGCCGGGCAGGCGTAACACCACAGAATTGGTCGGCTCTGCCCGGACTAGCCCTCGCAGTACTGCCGCTGCCCCCGGTGCCGCCAGCGGAACTTCCAGACGGCGTGGTTGGTGTGCTCGGTGACGTAGACCCAGCGGCCGTCGTCCCCGCCGAAGTGCACGTTGGAGGGGCGGGTGAAGGGCGTCTCGATGCTCTCTAGCCAGGTACCATCGGGGCCGTAGACCTCGATGGCACTGCCGCCGATGTTGGTCGCCAGCAGATTGCCCGCCTCGTCGAAATCTATCCCGTCCGGCCCACCGGCATGCTCTCCCGGTAGCCGGGCCCAGAGCCGCTTGTTCGCCACCACACCCGGCGCCACAATGTCAAAGGCCCAGAGAGACCTGGTGCGCGTCTCGGCCACGATCAGCTGGCGGTCGTCCGCAGTCACAGCGATGCCGTTGCAGAACTGGTAGCCTTGATCCAGCCGCACCACCTCGCCGTCGGCGCGGCGGCAGAACACCTCTCCTACCGGGTTCTCGGCGCTGGAGCCGGCCGGGGCAGTGAAGTACAGATTGCCCCGGGAGTCGAAGTACAGGTCGTTACACCCGCGTATGGGTGCGTCCTCAAAGCGCGAGACGATGGGCTCGATGGCGCCTTGGGGGCTGATGCGCAGGATGCCCAGCTTCATGTCCGCCACCCACAGGTGGTTCTCTCGGTCGCACTGCAGTCCGGCCGGGATGCCTCCGGTGTCGGCAAGGGTGCTCACGTGCCCGTCGTCCGTCACTCGCACTACCAGTCCTCGGTCCGGCACCACCATGAAGAACCGCCCATCGCGGTCGAATACCGGGCCCTCGGCTCCGGGCAAGCCCTCGGCGATCAGGGTGAACTCGGGTCTCACGGCTACCTCCCTGGATGGAACGCCATGGAACGCAGATGCTGCCGATGATACGCTCATCGGCGCTGATCAGAAAGGGAAACAAGGGCAACCCGTCCCGTGGGAGCCCTCAGCAGCGGCCGGTACCCAGGGTCTCCCGCTACCCATGCCCCCATCCTTTCGGAATCGGCGCCAATCAGCATATCATCGGCGTCATCAGCGTTCCATCCCCTGGTTGGAGCTGGAGAGCCGGTGATGGCAAGTTGGCGGAGGCAGGCGCTGCGGGCCCTGGTCAGCATGGAGGAGAGGTTCGACCTCCTCAAGTACCGGGTGCGCGAGCGCCTCGGGGGTAGGCCCCCTATCGAGATCGTGGCCTACCGGGGCTACGGAACGCTCGACCGGCTGTGCCTCAGGGGCCGCGTCCAGGAGGCCCGCGGGATCGGACCTGCCACCGAAGCGGACAGCGTGTATCGTAACCTCCTGAACATGTATCGTCGCCTGAAGACCAATGAGATCCCCTATGCCCGGGTGCGGGCCCGGTTCGGAAAGGTGGAGCAGGAGGCCGTAGCGGACGTCGAGGGATTCTTCGAGGTCCTGATCGAGACCGACCGGCCCCTTCCCCCCGACCGGCTCTGGCACCGGGTGGAGCTCGAGCTCCTGGAGCCGCGGCGGCCCGGGTACGCGCCCGTAACGGCCGCGGCCGAGGTGCTCGTCCCCCCGCCCGGCGCCAGGTACGGGGTGATAAGCGACATTGACGACACGGTGGTCTTCACCGACGCCACTCACCTGGTAGGCATGCTGCGCAACGTCATGCTGGGCAACGCCCACACTCGCCTGCCCTTCCCCGGAGTGGCTGCCCTGTATCGGGCATTCATGCACGGCGCGGATGGCCCGGCCCTCAACCCCCTGTTCTACGTCTCCAACAGCCCCTGGAACTTCTACGACCTCCTTTCCCAGTTCTTCAGGCTCAACGACATCCCCCTCGGCCCGGTGCTCTTCCTCCGGGACTGGGGCCTCTCCACCGAGGGTCTGTTTCCCCTGCGCCAGCGGGCCTACAAGTCCGAGGTGATCCGGGAGATCGTGGACTTCTACCCTCGCCTGCCCTTCATCCTCATAGGCGACAGCGGCGAGAAAGACCCGGAGATCTACCGCGACATCGTGCACCAGTATCCCGAGCGCATCCTGGCCGTCTACATCCGGAATGTGAGCCCCGGGCCCGACCGCGTCCGCGCCATCCGCGGTCTAGCCGAGGAGATCGCGGAGGCGGGCTCTTCCCTGGTTCTGGCGGACAACACCCTGCCCATGGCGGAGCACGCTCTGGGGCATGGCTGGATCCTGCCGGCGGCTGTGGCCGAGGTCGAGGCGGAGGTAGCCGCCCGCTCGGAGGAGCTAGGTCGGCGGACACCTCCCATGAGGATACGCGGGCGCACGGTGGCGGAGACCAGGGAAGCGGTAGAGGGGGACGCAGGGGAGGAAGCCATTGCTGGCGGGGAGGACCAGGAGGCCTCGGGGCTGGTGCTAGACCGGCCTGCTGACGAGGAGCCGAAGCGCGGTGATCGGTCCTCCCATTGACGCCTCTGCCGGGCTCCGGTCGTGCTTGAGCCGTTGCCGCCTGAGGCCCATAATGAGGCACCCGGCGGCGCTGCTTGGTGCCGCCGCGTCCCATGCACTTACCCTAGGAGGCTCACATGGAGCGAATGGGTGTCGCCGCTCAGTTGTACACCGTTAGGGAGTACATGAAGACCCCCGAGGACATCGCCAAGGGCCTGCAGCGAATCCGTGAGATGGGCTATCGAGCGGTGCAGGTCTCCGGCATCGGTCCCATCGAGCCCCGGGAGCTCAAGCGTCTCTTGGACGCCGAGGGCCTGATCATGTGCAACACCCATACCAGCCCCGACCGGCTGTGGAACGACCTGCCCGCCGTCATCGAAGAGCACCGCCTGTGGGAGTGCAAGCATGTGGCTATCGGCAGCATGCCCCGCGAGTATCGCGGCGAGGGCGCCGAGGGTTACCGTCGCTTCGCGCGAGAGGCAAGCGAGGTGGGGCGTCGGCTGGCCGAGGCTGGCTTGACCTTCAGCTATCACAACCACAGCTTCGAGTTCGAGAAGTACGATGGGCGCACCGGGCTGGACATCCTCTTCTCGGAGAGCGACCCCCGGTACCTGCTGGCCGAGATCGACACCTACTGGGTCCAGCACGGCGGAGGCGATCCCATGGCCTGGATCAGGCGCTTCCGCGGCCGCATGCCCGTGGTGCACTTCAAGGACATGGTCATACTGAACGGGGCCCAGGCCTTCGCCGAAATCGGGGAGGGCAACCTGAACTGGCCCGCTATCCTGGAGGCATGCCACGACGCTCAGGTAGAGTGGGCGGCCGTGGAACAAGACGTCTGCCAGCGGGACCCGTTTGAGAGCCTGGCCATCAGCTACCGCAACCTGCGCCAGATGGGCCTGCGGTAGCGGGACAGACCGGGGCGATGCGCCATGAGCCCCCGCGCCGCCATCCAGCGGACACTATCCAGCCACTCTAGGAGACCGCGTTGAAAGTAAGCTATATGCTCATGGGAGACCCACGGGCCGACGACGGTAGCGTCATGGACTGGCGCGATGCGGTGCTGCAGCTCAAGAGCGAGGGGCTGCAGGGTGTGGACTTGTTCGCCCGCTATCTGGCGCGCATCAACGTCAGCCCTGACGATGCCGTCGCCTTCCTGCGCCAGCACGGGCTGGAGCCTGCTGTCTACTGCATCCACACCGACTTCATCACCCCCGGCGCCGACATCGAGGGTTCGCTGGATGCCGTGCGGCAGGGCGCCGAGGTGTGCACCCGCCACGGGATAGACCACCTCTTCAGCGCCGGAGGTCAGCACACCAACAGCGGCCCTGAGGCTATGAACCGCTACGTGGACGGGCTGCAGAAGGCCCTCGAGATCACTCGCTCAGCCGGCCTGCTGTTCAGCATTGAGAACGCCGGGCGCATGTGCCATACCTGGGAGGAGCTCAAGGAATGCGTGCAGCGGGTGGGTCCAGAGATGAAAGTCACCCTCGATGGGGGCAACTTCATCCTAGCCGGGTCCGACCCCATCAAGGCGGCGGTGGAATTGGGCGACCGGGTGGTGCACGTGCACGTCAAGAATTTCGTGGCCGCCCCTGAGAAGCAGCCGCGTCCTTTCGAGTACACCCGGCCCTCCGAGGGCATCACCGACTACCCGCTGCTGGTGGGCATCCTGGCGGGGGCCGGCTTCGATCGGTACCTGGCCTTCGAGCCCGAGGGCTGGCCCAACGCCCCCGCCGACGACGGCGTGCGCTTCTGTGCCGAGCTCGTCCTCGCGCACTCTCACCGCAACCGCTGAGTCGCGCCCACGCTAGGGAAGCCACACCGCGGGGCTTGGTGCCGGTGCCGCGGACGAGCCGGCTGGCCTGAACCCCGGCCGCGCCCGTTCGGCGTTGCCGGCCAAGGCCGAGGGCCGACCCCGTCCCCTGGGACCAGGGCAGGCCTTCGGCGCGCGACCAGTCAGCTTCCGGTTGCCCCTAGGCACTGCCCCGCCTTTGGGCGTATACTAATTGCCACACCAGACCATTGGCGGAGCTTCCGAGCACCATGCAGGGTATCACTTGCCGGGAAATGCGCCCGCAAGACGTCTCCAGCTGGCTTGCTGTGCACAGCACCCACTTTCCACCCCTCACCGAGGAGGCCGGCTTCCGCTGGGCCGCCCGCGAAGACGTGACCGCCATCTTGGCTCTGCGAGGGTCGGAACCGGTGGGCGCCGTTCCTTTCCATCTCCGAGACTTCCGCGTCAACCCGCAAGCCGCCGTGGGCGCCGGATTCGAGCACGCGGTGCTGGTCAAGGAGTCGCTGCGAGATCAGGGGATCGGCTCGCGCATGATGGACGTGGCCAAGGAGATCCTGCTAGGGCGATGCGACGCCATGATGGTCTATCGGGGTGCCGAGCGCTCCGCCGGGTACCGCTTCTACGCCCGAAATGGCCACCACGACCTGGCGTACCTGCGGCCCTTCGTCCTCGACCAGCCCCGGCTCCAGCCCACCACTAAAGCAGAGCGATCCGGTCGGGAGTTACTGCTGGAGCGCGAGGGCGAGTTCCTGGCCGTTTTCGACAGCGCCTACGGCCGGTACGGGGGCTTCCCCTCCCGTCGGCCCGGCTACTACAAAGATGCCTTCTCCTCTGCCTACTTCGACATGATTCCCCACGAGTTCGTCCTGATCCGAGTCGAGGAGCAGGGCGCCCTGCAAGGCTACGCCTTGATCAGCCGAGAGCTGGCCCATGGTCGAGCTCAGTTACTGGAGCTGGCCACTCGAGGTGGTGACAGTACCGCAGCTCACGCCGTCCTGCAAGAAGCCGTCACTCTGGCATCCGAGTGGGGCGTGGGCCTCCGTACATTCGCCACCGACTGCTCCCCTTATGCCCGCACCCTTCTGGGGCTGGGCTTCCGCCCCGTGCCCCGGTCCGAGAGCTCGATGATGATCATGGGCTACGTGCTCGATCCGGCCTCCCTCGCCTCCAAGGTCTGGCAGGAGAACGAGGAGGCCGAAGGTCTGGAGGTGGAGGTCTGGACCCCGCTACGGGAGGCGGTCATCCACCGCCCTAGCGGCAGGGCGACCGGTCGGGTCACGCTAGAGATGAAGGAAGACTCCCTGACGCGTCTGCTTCTCTCTCGGCTAGACCTGATGGCGGCCGTACGTCAGGACCTCGTCACCGTAGTTGGGGGCAACGACCGCGAGGTGGACGCCATCTCCCGCGCCCTCCCCCTCGCCCCCTGGGCTTACCATCACCTGGATTACATATGAGTGAGTAGTGATACGTGATGCGTGATACGTGATGCGTGATGCGTGATACGTGATACGTGGTATGTGTGATGCGACACACACAGTGTGGTCACGCGTCACGCATCACGCATCACGCATCACGTATCACTACTCCCCGGCTTCGGAGGGACAATGCGCGCATTCAGTTCGCACGTGGACGGTTACTACGACGTTTCCGATCAGATGATAGATGACCTGCGCCGGCGGGCTGAGGCCCACTTCCGGCGCCAGGAGCGGGAACGGGAAGCCATCGCTACGGTGGAGCAGTTCGAGGAGCACCGACGTCAGGTGCGCCGGCGATTCCTGGAAGCCGTCGGCGGCCTGCCTGAAGAGCGGACCCCTCTGGAAGCACGTTGCACCGGCATCCTCGACCGGGGCGACTACACCATCGAGAAGATCATCTACCAGAGCCTGCCCCAGTTCTACGTCACTGCCAACCTCTACGTACCCAAGGCCCTGGACGGTAAGGTCCCTGGCATCCTCTTCGTCTGCGGCCACAGCGAGTCAGGCAAGGCTGAGCCGCGCTACCAGGCCGTGTGCTCCGACCTGGCCCAGAACGGGTTCGTGGTCCTGGCCATGGATCCGCCCGGCCAGGGCGAGCGCTTCCAGTACTTCGACCCCGAGACGGGCAGGCGCAACGTGGGAGGGTGCACCGTCGAGCACTCCTACGCCGGCCTGCAGTACATACTCGATGGTGCCAGCATCGCCCGCCATTTCATCTGGGACGGAATGCGGGGGGTGGACTACCTCCAGTCCCGCCCCGAGGTGGACCGGGAGCGCATCGGCGTCACCGGTAACTCCGGCGGGGGCACTCAGACATGCCTGCTGATGATGTCCGACGACCGCTTCGCCGCCGGCGCCCCCTGCTGTTTCGTCATGACCCTGGAGAGCTACATGAAGACCGGCCAGGCTCAGGACGCCGAGCAACTGGTACGGGGAGCTATGGCCTGGGGGCCGGACTACTACCAATACCTGACAGCGATGGCGCCCAAGCCGGTTATGGTGGGAGCGGCGCTCTACGACTTCTTTCCCATCGAGGGGGCCCGCGAATCGGTCCGCCGCGCCCACCAGGTCTACCGGCTCTACGGCGCCGAGGACAAGGTGGGCATCGCCTACTCGCCGGCCACGCACGGCTTCACCGCTCCACTGCGGGAGGCGGTAGTCAACTGGATGCGGGTCCACCTCAAGGGCGAGCCCGGGGACTTCTGCACCGGCGAGCCCGAGGTACTGCCGGAGGCCGAGCTGCACTGCACCACCGCTGGGCAGGTGCTGGCCGAGTTTCCCCGCTCGAAGACCGTCTTCGACCTCAACCGCGAGCGCCTGTGGCCGCCGACGCCCCCCACCGACGCGGCGGAGCTGCGTCGGCAACTGGCCGAGGTGCTCGGCATCGCCGATGAGCCCCTGGACCATCCCATCGACCCCCGAGTCGTCTTCGACGACCCCGTGGAGGGCTACCGCACCGAACACGTCTTCTTCTTCAGCGCCCCGGACATAGTGGTCACCGGCGTCATGATCCACCCCCGCCAGGCCGGCCCGGTGGTGCAGATAGACCTGGTGCTGCTCGAGCAGGGCAGCGACGACATCCCCGCCCAGCGTGCCCGGCTGGAGGCACTGCTTCGGAGGGGTCATCGCCTCTTCGTCTTCGACCCCCGCGGCCGGGGCGCCATCCGCAACCGCCCCGTCAACAGCCGGGACCCGGGGGCCGACTATGGCACCGAGTACAAGCTGGCCTCGGACGCCATGCTCCTCGGCGTCTCGACTCTGGGCCTGCGAGTGTTCGACGTCCTTCGGGGGCTGGCCTACTTGCGCACCCGGGAGGACTGCGCCGGCAGCCGGCTGGGCCTCTACGGGCTGGGCTTCGGCGGGACGTTGGCCTACCTGGCCGCGGCCCTGGACGGGGAACTCGACTCGGTAACCGTGGAGGACACCCTCTATTCCTACCGGGATCTGGCCACCACGCGCTACTACAGCGCCCAGCACTACGGCGTGTGGAGTGTGGCCTGGGGCTTCCTTCGCCATTTCGACCTGGCCGACCTGCTGCCTTGTATGGGCGAGGCCGAGGTGACCTTGGTGAACCCGCGCGATGCCCGCGGCGAGGTGGCGGCGCCCGAGACTGTCCGCCAGCAGTACTTCGATCGGGGCTTCGGTCCCGTTCGTGTGCTCTTGCCCGCTTCGCTCGAGCCTGAAGCCGCCGGCTAAGCCCGGCTCGCCCTTCGGAGGAGGAAGGACATGCCTCTGATCGAGAGACTAGGCAGCTTCTACCTGGGCAAGGAGTATGACCTGGCCGCCGGCCAGGTGCTGGAGAGCCCGGTCCACTACGACTCGCGCGATCTCACCACCCACGCCGTCTGCGTGGGCATGACCGGCAGCGGCAAGACGGGGCTCTGCATATCCCTGCTGGAAGAGGCCGCCATAGACAACGTGCCCGCCATCATCATTGACCCTAAGGGTGACATGGCTAACCTCCTCCTGACCTTCCCCGACCTGCGGCCGGAGGACTTCCGCCCCTGGGTCAACCTGGACGACGCCGGGCGTAAGGGCCTCGATCCCGACGAGTACGCCCGCCAGATCGCCGCCACCTGGCGCGACGGACTGGCGGATTGGGATCAGGGCCCAGAGCGAATCCGTCTCCTCCGGGAGTCCGCCCGGTTCGACGTCTACACCCCCGGCTCGACGGCCGGCCAGCCCGTCAGCATCCTGGACAGCTTCAACCCCCCCGACCTGGACTGGGCCCAGGAGGAGGAGGCTCTGCGCGAACGCATCCAGGGGACGGTGTCGGCGCTTCTGGGGCTGGTGGGCGTGGATGCGGACCCGCTGCGCAGCCGGGAGCACATCCTGCTTGCCAGCATCCTGGAGCACTTCTGGCGCGCCGGCGAGCCAGTGGATCTGGGTAAGCTCATCGTGGCGGTGCAGAAACCGCCGCTTCGACGCTTGGGCGTGCTGGACCTGGAGTCCTTCTTCCCCGAGAAGGACCGCTTCTCCTTGGCCACGCTCCTCAACAACATCGTCGCCTCGCCCGGCTTCGCCGCCTGGATGGAGGGGCAGCCACTGGACGTGGCCTCGCTCCTGCACACCCCGCAGGGGAAGCCACGCCACACCATCTTCTACATCGCCCACCTCAGCGATGCCGAGCGCATGTTCTTCGTCACCATCCTGCTGGAGCAGATCATCACCTGGATGCGGCGCCAGCCAGGAACCACTAGCCTTCGCGCCCTCCTCTATATGGACGAGGTGTTCGGCTTCTTCCCGCCCGTGGCCGAGCCCCCCAGCAAGCGCCCTATGCTCACCCTGCTCAAGCAGGCCCGCGCCTTCGGCCTGGGCTGCGTGCTCACCACCCAGAACCCAGTGGACCTGGACTACAAGGGGCTGAGCAACGCCGGCACCTGGTTCATCGGTCGCTTGCAGACCGAGCGAGACAAGGCCCGGGTCCTGGACGGGCTTGAGGGCGCCCTGGGCCAGGCAGGCCAGGTGCCCGCCCGAGGAGAGCTCGACCGGCTCATTTCCCGGCTCTCCAGCCGGGTGTTCCTGCTGCACAACGTGCACCAGCCCGAGCCTGTAGTCTTCTACACCCGCTGGGCCATGAGCTACCTGCGCGGACCCCTCACCCGGGCCCAGATCCGCGACCTGGTGGGACCGGCCCCGGCCGCAGCGGCCGCTCGGCCCGCAGCCTCGCCCGCGGTGGCCGCCCAGCCTGCCCCGGCGGCGCCCGCCTACGAGCACCTGGCGGCCCAAGCGCCGCCCCTCGCTCCCGATGTACCCCAGACGTACTTGAGTTCCGTCCTGGGCGAGAGGGAGGCGCTGGCGTCGCTGGGGCGGCAACTGGGGTCTACGCCCGCCAACGCTCAGGCCAGGCTCACCTACGAGCCCGGTGTGCTCGGGCTGGCCAGCGTCCGGTTCACCGAGGCCCGGTCCGGGCTGGACGAGACCCGCGATATCGCGCTGCTTCTACTACCCCGCGGCCCAGCCGCTGCCCTGTCCTGGAAGGAAGCCCTGCCCCTACACCTGGACGAGCGCGACCTGGCGGACGGGGCCGAGCCCGACGCCCTCTTCCTCCAGGACGTCCCTCAGGGGGCCGACAGCGCCAGCGAGCTGAAGCGGCTGGAGAAGGACCTGGCCGAGCACTTGTACCAGCGCGAGCGGCTCCAGCTCTGGCACAACCCTCACCTCAAGCTGTACAGCCGGCCGGATGAAGAGGAGCGGGAGTTCCGCGTTCGCTGTCAGCAGGCCGCCCGCGAGGCCCGCGACGGGGCCGTGGATAGGCTGCGAGCCAAGTACGACGGCCGCCTGCGCACCCTGGCCCAACGCCTGGAGCGCGCGGAGCGAGACCTAATCAGCGAGAAGAACGAGTATGAGGCCCGCAAGCGCGAGGAGGTTGTGTCGGGGCTGGAGACTCTGGTGGGGGTGCTGGGGATCTTTGGGCGCAGGCGCAGCCTGAGCGGGGCCGCCACCAAGCGCCGCCTCACCAGCGCCGCCCTGGCCGACGTGCAGGAAGCCGAGGCCGCTATCGCCCGGCTGAAGGCGGACGCCGATGACCTCAAGAGTCAGCTCGAGACCGAGGCGGAGGAGCTGGGACGGGAGTGGCAGAAGGCGGCCGAGGACGTGCAGGAGCACCTGGTTCGACCTCGCCGGACGGATGTCCGGGTGAGGTCGGTCTCGCTGGCCTGGGTGCCGGTGTGGGAGCTGTCCTACGACGATGGCCGAGGCCGCCAGCGCACGACCACGGTGCCGGCGTATGAGGCCGATCACTAAGGCGCGCTACCTGGCTCGGGGGCAAGAAGCTCACAGCTGTCGTACGTGTCGAGCACCGTTGCCGCTCGCTGGCCATCTCCATAGAATGCAGCATGGCTGAGACACAGGCCCCGCCACGCCTCGAGGGCCGCATCCGACTTCCCGATGGCCGCTCCCTGGCCTGCGCCCAGTACGGAGAACTCGAGGGCCCTCCCGTCATCTACTTCCACGGCACACCCGGGTCCCGACTGGAGCACCCTCCTGCCATAGGCACGGGCACTGCCGGCCGCGTACGCCTGATCGTCCCCGATCGCCCTGGCTACGGCCTCTCCGACTTTCACCCCGGTCGGCGGCTGCTCGACTGGCCTCTCGACGTTGCCCGCCTGGCGGATGCCCTCGGGCTGGAGCGGTTCGCGGTGGTGGGTGTCTCAGGCGGGGGGCCACACGCCGCTGCCTGCGCCTACGCCCTCTCCGATCGGCTCACCGGGGCGGCCCTGATCAGCAGCCTGGCCCCCGTGGATCGCCCGGGCGGCCTGGAGCATCTCAGCCCCTGGGTGAGGGCGGCCTTCCGGTTGGGGCGGTGGGCGCCCTGGTCGCTCCGGCCGCTCATCTGGCTCATGAGCAACCCCCGCCGGGACCCCGAGCGCTTCTTTCTCGCCAATACCGAGCGCCTCTGCCCTTCAGACCGCAGGCTGCTGACCCGTCCTGAGGTGCGCCGCATGCTCGCGGAGGACTTCCGCGAGGCCGGCCGACAGGGTGTGCGTGCTTATGCCCAGGACGTAACCCTCTTCTCCCGGCCCTGGGGCTTCGCCCTGCAGGCTATCACCATGCCCGTGAGCGTCTGGCACGGCGAGTGCGACACCATCCTGCCGCCTCGCATGGGGAGGTACCTGGCGGAGACCATTCCGCGGGCGCGCGTACGGTTCGTGCCCGACGGCGGTCATTTCCTGGCCCTGAACTACCTCGACGGCATAGTCGAGAGTTTAGACCTGTAGCCGGGCCAATCGGCCGCCTCTACGGCCCCGACCCACCCGAGGCTGGCCGAGCCACGAAGCGATAGCCGATCCCGTGCTCGGTCTGCAGGTATCGCGGACGCTTGGGGTCCGGCTCCAGCTTCTGGCGCAAGTGCCAGATGTAGATGCGGACGTAGTCCACGTCGTCGGTGTACTCCCAGCCCCAGACCTTCTCCAGGATCTGCCGGGTAGAGAGCACCCTCCCAGCGTTCTCTACCATGTAGGCCAGCAGCCGGTACTCGGTGGCCGTCAGCCTGACCAGCCGATCCCCCGCGGTCACCCGGTTCTTGTCCAAGTCCACGGTCAGGTAATCGTCGCTGTAGGTCACCGGGT
This sequence comes from Anaerolineae bacterium, assembly GCA_013178015.1. NCBI lineage: Bacteria > Bacillati > Chloroflexota > Anaerolineae > Anaerolineae bacterium. The sequence continues at coordinate 9,382 of JABLXR010000014.1, read as the reverse complement.
GATCGGCGATAGGCGGAAGGGAAGCCCGACGGAGGAGAGCCCGTGCCCGAGCCATCAGTACCCTCAGGCTGAAGGGCTTGGCCACGTACTCGTCCGCTCCGTGCTCGAACCCCTTGATGATGTCTTCCTCCCGACCGCGGGCGGTAAGCATCAGGATCGGCACATCCGACACCAAGCGAATGCGTTTCGCCGTCTCCCAACCGTCCATTCGGGGCATCATCAGGTCCAACACCACCAGGTCTGGCGTGTGGGTGTAGAACTTCCGCAGCCCTTCCTCACCATCGGAGGCCAGAAGCACCTCCGCGCCTTCCTGGCACAGCGTGTACTCTAGTAGCCGCTGCAGGCGCGGGTCATCATCAATCACAAGAATCTTCTTGCCTTCGATGGTACCGCTCCTTGGCGAAACTGGCACCCTGAGCCGGCCCGATCCCTTGGCCGCAGAAGGCTCGGCGCCGCCGGCAGGCGGCTCGACAATGATGTCCCACTAGCCAACCATGGTCAAGCGCCGCCGCGTCGAGAGTCGGCCTTGGCTGGCATCCATTGCCCGCACGCTGCCTGTCGGCCAAGCTCGTCTGGCACTACCCGCGAAGGACCGGCTTGGCCCCGGCCCACCTCCACGCAGCCTTGGCCTGGTCCGACCATGCTATTCCCTCACGCCAGGCCGGTAAAGCCGGAGTGCCCGCTTTGCCCGGAGGAAGAGGTGAGGAGGCCAGTGAGGCAGGCAGTCCGGTCCTTACGCGCCCGCCTGCACGGCCTCTGCACCAGGTAGCCCCCTCGGTGGCGCAGGACTCCTCCGTCCCGAGCGCCACTGAGGGGGCTCTGAAGTTGGCGTATAGCTCGTCGTCGGGCCAGCCGGCCCGGCTAGCCGGCCGAGACGGTCTTCGGCCTGGTCATGCCAGCCACGGCATCGGCTCCGCCGATGTCCTCCAGGCTGTCATATAGCACCTGAAGGATGTAGACGTAGTTGTGGGCAAAGGCACCAGGGTCCTTGGCCACGTACTGGTAGTTGTAGGCAGCCCGAAGCAGCCTGGGTGTCCACTGACCGTAGCCGTTGTCTCGTCGGGCCTCGCCCGGGTCGACCTGGCCGTTGCCATTGGTGTCCACGTACCAGTAAGGGTAGGCGGCCTCGGCATAGGCGATGGGCATCCCGATGGTCTCGGAGGCATAGGCCTGGATGGCGGCAAGCAACTGGTCGTGGATGGTGCGGATCTCGCCGCACACCCCTTCGTTAGCATTGCCGTCGCCGTCATAGTCCTCGCCCGTGCCCAGACGGCACAGCCGCAGGTCTTCGATCGTCTTGAGGTTGGCATGGCAGGCTGAGCACCCTTCCAGGTTGATGCTGACCGAATGCGGATCGTGGCACTCGGCACAGGTGTCGTACCTGGCCACATGGGTGAAGCGCCCGTTGTAGTCCTTGCCGTCGTACTGGTAGGCGCCCTGGGCCTGGGAGCCGAACAGGGTTGCACCAGCAGCGAAGTAGTGCGGATTCACGAACCGCAGCTCATCCGACACCACGTCCGGTCCCACGCCTGCCCGAGAGATGGCGGCGTTCACGCTGACCGTAGACTCGCGTCCCTGATGGCAGTTCAGGCAGAGGTTGCTGGGCGCATCCTCCCCGAACCCGATCACCGCCCCACTGGGGAACGTCACCTCTCCCGCCTGATGCAAAGCGAAGTCCTCGAGGCTCTGATGGCAGGTGATGCACTCCAGCGACTCGGAGGGCGGCATGCTGATGATGACGCCATGCTTGAGTGTGAAGGGCAACCCGGTGGCCGTGTGGCACTTGGCGCAGCCGGCCGGCACTTCGCCGCTTGCCTCCGCGTCCCAGTGCCTGAAGGCCTCTACGATGGCGTTGAAGTGCCCCACGTCGTCACGGTGAACCAGAGACAGATCAACGGGCGCCGCCAGGGCCTCGTTCAGGGAGGCGATGGAGTCGTACAGCAGCTCGATGATGTACTTAGCGTTGTGGGCGAAGGCCCCCGGGTCCTTCACCGACACCTGGTAGTTGTAGGCAGCCTTGAGAAGGCGAGGGGTGAAGGCGGCGTACAGATTGGCCCTCTGCGCCTCGTCCCCGTCCACCTGCCCGTTCTGGTTGGTGTCCACGAAGAAGTAAGGATGGGTGGTCGGCGAGTAGGCCAGGGGAGCGCCGCTGATCTGGCCGGCGTAAGCCTGCATGGTGCTGAGCAACAGCTCCTGGAGGCCCGCCAGCTCGTAGTAGACACCTTCCTGTATGTCCCCATCGCCGTCGTAGTCTACCAGCGAGTCCTGCATCCGGATGTCCCTCAGGTCATCCGTACTCGCCACCCCATTGTGGCACTCAGCGCACCTCTCGATCCGCACCTGCAAGCTGTGCGGATCGTGGCAGTCGGCGCAGGAGTCCAGGCCTGCCACGTGCTGGAACTTGGGCTGATAGGCCTTCTCTGGGTACTGATAGCCTCCCTGGACCTGGGCTCCATACTGGGTAGCCGCGGCAGCGTAATAGTGGATGTTAATGAAGCTGATGTCCTCGCTGGGCGTGTCCTCTTCCACACTGCTGCCGAGCTTCGCTAGCGCCTCGTCCACCTGCACCGTGGAGGCGCGGCCCTGATGGCACTGCATGCAGCGCGCCGAGGATCCGAGCCCGGTCAGCTCGGCCCCCGAAGGGAACACCACGCTGGTCATAGCCATGGCAGCCTGGTTGTGACAGGCCGAGCAGACGATGACCTCCCCCACCTGGGCCGGGTTGTCCACTACCCCTACCCTTGTCCCGTCCTCACCCAGGAAGTCGAGATAGCCGGCAGTGCTGTGACACCGGGCACAGTTCACGGGGATGACCGGCGGGTCGTCCTCGTCCCAGTGGACAAAGGCTTCCGCCTCGGCGTCGGCATGCGGCGACAGCCTCCAGGCGCTCTGCTGCAGAGGCACGCACGGCGCTGCCTCGCCCGGGTTGCCGGTTCCTGTCGGAGTGGCCACCGGAAGCGTCGCCACCTCTACCGGCACTGCGGGCGTAGCGGTCGCCGCCTGAGCCAGCCGGACCGGCCTGGCGGCCACCAGAGCCCCGGCGACCAGCAGCAGAAGCAGTACGATTAGCGCGTGCTGTTTCCATCTCATACGGTCCTCCTCATGGTGTGGTGCGATGCACGGCGAGACGCCGGGACAGGCGTCACCCGCGGGCGACCGGTCGGTGGCTTCGCTTGTCCCAGACGCCTTCCCCCTTGCGGACGGAGGAAAAGCCCTCTCCCGCGGTGGGGCCATTATTACACCACCACTCAAATATCTTTTCAACTCGGAGACCGTGTCTGTGGGGCTTTCTCAAAGTCGAGCCAGCGTTGGGCGAGCTGCCATCTGGCGCGGGCCAGGAACCACCGCCGGCCAGCGAGCAGGCAGGGAACAGAGGCGATGCAGCGTCCGATACCGCCCAGCCTGGTTCCGACAGTCACCTCTGGTGGCTTGCCCCAGCCCTTCGACAGCGCCCTGCCGTAGGGGCGAACCTCGTGTTCGCCAGCAGTGGCCTGCGGTAGTCATCTCTGACGGCTTGCCACAGGACTGTGAGAAAGAAGCCCTCGAATGAATTCGGGGCTAAGGGGCCTTCGGCCGGGTGTCCGCCTGCGCGGACACAGGGACTGGCATGAATGCGCTGCGATTACAGGGGGACCGGTGCGCCTAGCGTCCCAATCGCATTCGGCACACCTCACACGCTCAACCGCCCCCAGCGTGTCGCGTCGGCTCATGCCGCGTCCGAGTAGGCGGACGCCCGGGCATCAGGCCCGCTGGCCCCGACCTCGCTCGAGGCCCCGTGCGAACGGGGCATTGCACGCCCGCGTCCCCGCGACCCGGGGCACCGGCCGCTCGGACCGCTACACCCACCCGCCGGACGCTTTCGACCGGTACCCCAGCGACATGTAGGTCGAGTCCAGTAGCCTCGCCGCCCGGTCATGAGTGCCCAGCTTGTTCATCACGTAGCCGAAGGACAGCCTCGCCCCCGGATCGGCGAAGCCGACCGACCCGCCCATGCCGGCGTGCCCGAACCCCGTCTCCGGCAGGGCCAGGGGGTTGCCCGGGCCGAACTTCTGGAAACCCAGGGTGTAGCGGAAGCGTCCGCCCAGGGTAGCATCCTTCTCCGTGGCCGAGGAGACGGCCGCCATCCGCGCCCGGTCGTCGGGGCCCACCAGCCCGGTCCCGCAGGCCAGAGGCGCATACATCCCGGCCAGCCCGCGGGCATTGGTGATGCCGTTGATGGCCGGGATCTCGGCGGCATGCACCACGCGGGTGTCGCACCGGCCCGGATCGAGGAAGCCGCCATCGTTGTGCCACACCAGCCCGGGGATGCTCGCCGGGTCCACATCGGACGGGCGATCGAGCATGAGCACCGGCGCCACCCGGTGCTCCACCTCCTCCGGCAGTCCGATCCAGAAGTCCAGCCCCAGCGGCTCGGCCACCTCGCGGGCGAAGAACTGACCCACCGACATCCCGGAGACCCGCCGGACCAGCTCGCCCACCAGCCAGCCAAAGGTGTACCAGTGGTAGCCCACCCGGGTGCCCGGCTCCCAGAAGGGCTCCTCACCCGCCAGAGCACCGGTCATGTAGTCCCAGTCGCAGAAGGCGTCCTCTGGAAGCCGGTGGCGCAGCGCGGGCAGCCCGGCCTGGTGGTTGAGCAGCATTCGTACTGGGATGTCCTTCTTGCCGGCCCGGGCGAACTCCGGCCAATACCAGGCCACGGGAGTGTCCGGGTCCAGCAAGCCGCGCGAGATGAGGATATGGGCGCAGAGGGCAGTGGCGCCCTTGGTGCAGGAGAAGACCATGGCCACCGTGTCCTGCTCCCAAGGGGCCCCCGTGGACACGTCGGCGGTGCCTGCCCAGAGGTCCACCACCGCCTCGCCCTCCAACATGAGGCAGAGGGAGGCACCTACGTCCTCGCCCGTGGCAAAGTGGCGCTCGAACTCCTGGCGAACACGATCGAACCTAGGATCGCAGCGACCGTGGATATCCATTCGCACTCCGGTTCTCGTGGTGTTGCTCTGAAGACGACTGTAGCGCAGAGGCGTTGGTTGGCCAAGGCGCTTAGGGACGCAGGCGCCCGGACCATGCCTCAAGCTTGTCGAGGGAGCACACACTCACAGCTCCGCGCCGGTCTCAGCCGATCCTTCGCCTTCCTGGCAGACCCGCCCCAGCCCAGCCCACATGGCGGACTTCGCTGCGGAGAGCTGGTCCTTCGGCGGTCCCTGGGCAGACCCTGAGCCTCCCGATGAGCACGGTAGCCAGGAATCCCCTCCGCCATCGGCACGGATCGAGAAGGGCTGAGACAACGCGAACTGCCGAATGAGGCGCGCGTCTCCGCGGTCTGCGGGCTAAGCCGCAGCCCATGGAGGAGCCAAGCGATGCCAAGGACAAGACTGCTGCATCCATCGGAGCTCACGCCCCGGGAGGTGGAGTCGGTCCGCGGCGGGCGAAGTCGGGAGGAGCGGGCCAGAGACTTCGAACTTTCGGCGGTATCCTCCTCCATCGGGTGAAGTAGAATGACTGAGGTTAGTTCAGACGCATAGACAGCCTGACTACTCACAGAAGCCGGGAGCGCGCCCAATTGGAGTGATGGCCTCCCGGGATGTAGAATGCGCCTTCAGGCATCCGTTGGCTCAGGTCTTGGCAAAGAGAGTGCACACCCGTCTGCCCGGCGCCAGTGCCGGCGAGAGAGACCCCATCGGCATCGCCGCGTCGGACATTGTGCCGGTGGCACCTCCGCTTCGCGCCTCCCGGCTGATCGCGGTCCGCGCGGCTGTCGGCCGGGCCTTCATCAACCGCAACTATGCCCTCTTCATGGCAGGTGCCTTTGTCTCTGCCACCGGGTCGTGGGCACAGAGCGTTGCCCTCGGCTGGCTGGTCTTGGAGCTAGGTGATTCCGAGTTCCTGCTCGGGCTCACCAACTTTGCCCAGATGGTACCCCTCCTCCTGCTCTCCATCCCGGCCGGCGCCCTGGTGGATCGGTTCAGCCACAAGCGCCTGCTACTGGTCGCCCAGACGGGCACGATGCTGTCCAGCGCCGTGCTGGCCACGGCCACCATTCTGGGGGTGCGCAGCATACCCCTTATCCTCATCACCGCTGTAACCAGCGGGCTGTTCAACGCCATCGGCTGGCCCACCTGGTCGGTGTTCATCCACGATCTAGTCGGCCCGGCGCATCTGCGCTCAGCCGTGGCCCTGAACAGCGCCCGCTTCAACCTGACCCGGGTGATAGGCCCAGCCGTCGCTGGAGTGCTGTTGGCCTCCTACGGGGCGGGAGTGTGTCTGGCCATCGCCGCCGTTTCCGCCCTGGGCGTGATCGGAGCCGTCCTCGCCATCAGACTGCCCCCCTTCGAGCCCGGACCGGCCCGACCGTGGTTGGCCTCCCTCCAAGAGGGACTGCGCTACTGCTGGAACGCCGCCCCGGTCCGGCGTTTGCTTCTGGTCACGGCTGCCGTGGGCTTCCTGGCCATGCCCTATCAGACTTTCCTGCCCGCCTTCGCCCGTGACGTACTAGGCCGGGGCCCACAAGCCCTGGGGCTGCTCCTCACCAGCGTGGGGCTCGGGGCCATCATGGGGGCAGCCCTCTCGGGCAGCCGCCTCGCCGCCCGTCGGGTACAGAGCACCATGATGGCGCTCATGGTCGGGGCCGGGCTCTCGTTGGTCGTCCTGTCTTTCTCTCGGCGTTTGGAGCTGTCCATGCTCACCCTGGCGGTGACTGGCTTGTCCTCCATCGGCTACCTGGCCATGGCCAACGCTACCCTCCAACTCACCTGTCCCCAGGCGCTCCTCGGCCGGGTCATGGGAGTGTGGACGGTGGTGAACGCCGGTATGACGCCGGTGGGTAGCCTGACCATCGGCGCGGTGGCGGAGCAGCTGGGCCTGACCACCGCCCTGGCCGGCGCCGGCACTCTCTGCGCCCTGCTGGCGATCACAGTCGGCTGGCGGGGTCGGCGCCGGTTGAACTCCCTTCCGCCAGCCTAGTTCTTTCCTCCGTGCTGTCCTGAAGGGCCCCGCGTCATGTCTCGGCGGCACCTCCACGGCCTGACGACCACCCCTGTGGCTGTGGCGGTGCAGCACCATTCCCGTGAGCCCGGTCGGGCCAGCCTCGTTGCAGGGGACCGCAGGTGGTACACTGAACTCATACGCTTTCGCGGAGGGTACCGGTCCATGATCCGCGTAGAGGACGACCCCAGCGTGGACACCGTCCGCGAGTTGGTCCTGAGGCCGGGCGAAGAGGCCACTTCGCCCCGCTACGATGAAGTGGGACGGGTGTGGTGGAGCCAGGAATTCGAGCCGCCTGCTATCACCCTGATGCATGCGAACAGCCTCCGGCTGCAGACCGGAGATGCTTCGCCAACGCTCAGCATGGCGCGGAGCCAGCGGGAGTGGACATGAGCATCTCGATGTTGGCCCCCAACCTCCACGTCCTGCACGGCGCGGTGAACACCGGCGTGCTCGTCTCCGGCGAGCGCGCCCTGCTCTTCGACTGCTGCGACAGCGTCACGGCCGAGGTATTGGCCGGCTTGGGCGTCCATCAGGTGGACTGGATCCTCTGCACCCAACATCGCCGGCCGAACGTGGCTGGTGCCTACCCCTTCTTGGCCGCCGGCGCCAGGGTGGCCGCGCCCGCCTCCGAGCGGCACCTCTTCGAGGAGGTGGATGCCTACTGGGCCGACTGGCGCAACCGCTGGCACCTGTACCACCAGCGGCCCTCCCAGGTGCTGGCCTCCCCCTTGCCCGTCTCCCGCGCCCTCGCCGAAGGCGATACCCTCGAGTGGCAGGGGTACACGGTGCGGGTGCTGGACACCCCCGGCGCCACCGATGGTTCAGTGTCCTACTTGGTCACGGCAGCGGGTTGCACTGTGTGCTTCTGTGGCGATGCTCTGTACGGGCCAGGCCAGCTGTGGGATCTCTACTCCCTACAAAGGGGCTTCGATGTCATATCCGACTACCACGGCTTCCTGGGCAACCGCCCCCGGCTGGTGGCCAGCCTGCATAAGCTGGGCGCCGCCGGCGCCGACCTCCTGGTGCCGGCGCACGGCCCCGTGGTGCGCCACCCGGCCACGGCGGTGCAACTGACCGTTCAACGCCTGGAGGAGCTGTGGCGCAACTACGCTGCCGTCTCCGCTCTCAACTACTACTTCCCCCACCTGCTCGATGACACCCGAGGCGATCCCGCCCGCATGGAGCCCGCTCTCACTCTGGAACTGCCCCCCTTCGTCCGGCGGGTGGCGTCCACCAGCTTCGCTCTGCTTTCCCAGGACGGCCCCGCCCTGCTGGTGGACTGCGGCCGCGATTCGGTAGTGGAGACGCTTCAGGGCTGGCTGGGGCGGGGCGACATCACCTCGGTAGACGGCTGCTGGGTCAGCCACTATCACGACGATCACGTAGATGCCCTTTCCCACCTCGTCCAGGCCTTCGGCTGCCCCATCATCGCCGACCGCAGCCTGGCCGAGATCGTGCAGCACCCCCAGAGATTCATCCTCCCCTGCATCTCCCCTAACTGCGCGCCCGTGGACCCGATTACCGAGGACGGCGACTCCTGGCCGTGGCGGGAGTTCCGCCTGACCGCCTGGCACTTCCCGGGCCAGACCCTCTACCACGGTGGGCTCCTGGCAGAGGGCCGGGGCACCAGCGTCCTCTTCGTGGGGGACTCCTTCGCTCCCACCGGGCTGGATGACTACTGCGCCGGCAACCGCAACTTCCTGCGACGGGGCCACGGGCTGCGCCGCTGCCTGGACCTGCTGCGCAGGCACCGCCCCCAGTACCTGGTGAACCAGCACCAGGAGCGGGCCTTCCGCTTCACGGAGGAGCAACTGGACTACCTAGAGGCAACTCTGGCTCGCCGTGAGACTCTGCTGGCGGATCTCCTGCCCTGGCCTCACCCCGACTTCGGCACCGACGAGTGGTGGGTGCGAGCCTATCCCTACCAGCAGGAGGCCGCCCCCGGGTCGCTGATCGCTGTGGAGATCCAGTTCACCAACCACGGCCCTCGCGCCGTCGGTGCCTCCGCGGAGCCAGTGCTGCCGGAGGGATGGCAGTGGGAGAGCAGCCGATCTTCCGGCCAGGTGCTGGTACCGCCGGAGACGAGCGGGTTGATGCAGCCGTCCTCCGATGGCCGCCCCGACGGCAGAGCCCTGATGTGGCTGCGCCTGCCCGAGGGCGCCTCCCCCGGGTCCTACGTCATTCCCTTCCGCGTCACCTGGGGCGGCCGCTACCTAGGACAGGTTCGCCACTGCCTGGTGGAAGTGCGATAGTAGGGGCGGATCCCTGTGTCATGTGTGCCAACTAATTGGTCTCCTTGGGTCTGGGGCCGCAGTTGCGGTTGGCATGGCGGGCAGTGCGGGTAAGGACTAGTCCCTCGGGTGGAGGTATGATCTCCTCTGGAGGGATGATTGGTGCC